>CAYFPB010000021.1:11521-17214 GCA_964344895.1 uncultured Candidatus Peribacteria bacterium
AAAATAGCATATATAATTGCTTTTTTTATATAAAAGTGTATAATATATATTAAATAAGTAATAAATAAAATTATGAATAATAATACTAATACTTGAAATACTGAATTGCAAGTTGATTATGAAACAATTTTTAGAAATTGGAAGAAAGATAATCAGCTTTATATTCAATTGCCTGAAATTAACAAACAAGAATATTGGGATAGGTATACTTTTACCATCTGGTGGTATGACCAAAGATGAACATCTTTACCTATTAATATTAAAAAGTTAAGAGAACAATATAAGTGAGTAGAAGATAACTTTGATAGATTTTTACCATGAATAATGCAAAGCTTAGAAGAAGAATGATTTACTTGAGCAACTGAAGATATATTCTTATTAGATGAGCAAGCTATAAGATATTTAGAATGAGAAGAAGTGGAATGAGTAATGAATTTAGAAAATGTTTCTGAGATAAAACTTGAAGATAAAGAATTAGCAATAAAGCTATGAGATTTATTTTATGAGCCATTAGCTTCAATACTGGATTGAATATCTAGATGAGTTAAAAATGAAGAAATATCTAGGTTATTAAAAGATGCATCAAGTCATGTATTAAAAGCATGGGACCACTGTAAACCTTTTGTAACTAATATAAAAGAGTTAGAGAAAAAATCAAAACATACATTTAATATAGTAGAAACATGATTATCAAATGAGCAATTATCTAGTGCTATTTCAAACCTAGGTAGAGATAAATTAAAAGAACTGTTAAGTTTATTATCAAAAAAATTAGAAAATGATGCTGAGGCAGATAAATGAAGAGGTAGATTAAAGTTAGCTTGAGAATTATTTGAAACTTCAGTGCTGATAAAGAAAGCTTCAGAAGTATTATAAAAAAATCCAAACAATTATTTTTGTTTGGATTTTTTATATTTCAGATTTTTGTTATTTTTGTGGTGCTAGTAAGGAAGAACTTTTGGAGTTTATACTAGAAATTGATAAATTGAATTAATCAAGAAAGTTTTTCTTTATAGTTTCAGTTTTTTCGATTTCATTTTTATTATTAATTTTTGAAATTAACTCTTTTTCTTCTTTGTTTTGTATATTTTTAAGTTTTTTTGAGTACTTTTTTAATAAGTCTATTATATACTCAAATCATAAGTTAGGCTTGAAAGATATTAAATTTACTCATAATATAGTTGAAAAAACAGTGTTGTTATCTTGGCAAACATTTACATGATATATTATTTTATCTTGTTTTAATATGATAAAGTCACGATAAAAATTAGCATAGTGATATTTTTCTTTTATATCTGAATTGTCATCTATAATAAATTTTAAACTATTATTTATTACAATTTTAAAGTCATGAATTTGTAATGTCAAAAGTTCATTATTAGTATCATTTATTCAATCATATTGTAAATTTAACTTTTTTTCATAGCTTTTAGGTAGTTTCTTAAAAGTTGTTTTAAATATTAATTTAACTATATCATTATAATCATTGAATGATTCAATTAAATCAATTATATTATTTTCTAACTTCAATTCATTATGAAAATCTGTTCTTATTTTTTTTATTTTTTGTAAGTCATTTTTGTTATAATTGATTTTTAAATTATGTTTTTTAATTTGTCATTCTAATGTATAATCAAAAAATAGTTTTATTTTATTTATAAAATTCATATATTCTTTTTATTTTTAAAAACTTTATTATATAAGGTAATATAAGAAGTTAATATTATATTGCAAATTTAAAATATGCTTATTGCTTGGAATTAATATAAAATAGTACTAGTAAAAAACCTGTTACTATTTTATCTAAAAATTTTAAATGGTACCTGAAGAGGGAATCGGCGCCTTGCAGGTCGGCCTCTCGTTTTTAATCCTCTTATTCATCGGATTAAAATTCAGCTAAAGCTGAACCCTCACTTTCGATTCCCACAAATTTTAAATAAATAAAAAAAGTCTTAATAAAAGACTTATATTGTTAGTTTAAAATGGTACCTGAAGAGGGAATCGAACCCTCACATCCGAAGATAAGGGATTTTGAGTCCCTCGTGTCTACCAATTCCACCATTCAGGCTCAAGGAAAATCTGATAAACTAATATAAAAGAAAAATAATTCTTTTTTGTTAACTTTTTTTCAAAAATTTTTCCCTATACAAGGGCATAAGTAAAAATTTTTTCAAAAAACTTTCCTAAAAAATAATTTATTTTATCTGAATTATATAGTTTATCAGATTTTCCTTTATTATTTCAAAAAATATGGTGGAGCCGTACAAGACGGCCCCATAAAAAGTAATGCTTAGTATATAGAAAAATTTTATTTTGCAAGTTTTTATGTAAAACAATTTGAATATAGTATTTGAAATAAAAAATTGCATATTTAGTTTTTTTGAATATAATCCCAAAAATTTAATTTTTTATATGGAAAAATATGTCAAAAGTAAATGAGTTAATGGTTTGAAAATTTCAAGGGGGAGATAAGTTTGGGTTTTTTATTCCAGATGATAGAGAATATTATGGTGGAGATTTTTATATTTCAAAAGAAAATATCTGAGAAGCTAAAGATTGAGACAAAGTTGAAGCTAGGGAATTAAAGGTATCAAAGTGAAAAAAGCCAGAAGCAAAGATAATAAGTGTTAAATGAAAAAAAATAAATAGTAAAAAAGAGATTGTAGAATGAATATATAGTTGATGAGATGGGAACTATTGATTTATAGATGTAGAATGATTAGAGAAATGATATTTTGTATATGGAGATAAAAAAGCTTGAGCTAAAGACTGAGATAAAGTAAGAGCAGAGTTAGTTGATTTTAAATGAAAGAAAGAAGCTATAGTTTTGGAAATAATGGAATCAGAAGAAGAGATAGTAGTATGAACATATAAAGATAATGATAGATTTGGTTTTGTATTACCAGATTCAAAAAAATCAGGAGATATATTTATAGCCTGATCAAGAAAAAACTGAGCACTAGATTGAGATACAGTTGAAGTAAAGATAATAAAAAGATGAGGGAAAAATCCTGAAGGAGTTATTAAGAGGATTATATAAAAATTTTACTTAAAAAAGTATCAAATTCATATCAATATAGTTACAAGTCAAGCAAGTATTACTTGCTTTTTTTCTGGTGTATCATTTAGAATAAACTTCATAGCTAGTATATTAAAAATAAGTCATACAAAACTAATAAGAGTAGCTATTAAAACTCAAGCTTCTTTTACTATATAAAGACCAATAATAAAACCTCACCATCAAAGAATTAAAGACAATCATCTAGATTTATAAAACTCTTTTGATTGAGTAAATAGACTATTAAATGAATTTTTTAAGATAAGAGCAATTACTAAGTATCAAATAAATGAAAATATCATATTTAAACTTAGGTAATCAATAGTTGTATATTTTAAAAATATATATCAAACAATAAGAACTGATATACCTCTGAACAACATAACAATAGAATATGCTATTATACTTTTAGGTACTTTAAATTTTTTGAAATCTATACTGAATAAGGCAATAATTATTATGGTTAAAATAGTTATTCATAAAGTAGTAAGACTAGTAGAATTTTTTGTTCAATAAAATAAGAAAAAACCAATAAGTACAATGAATAGTTTGTCCAGATTTGTATAAGGAAGTATTTCAGATAGCTTTGTTTTTTTCAATACATCCATTTCCAAAAAATTTGCAACAATATCAAGTAAAATAATTATTCATATTAAAGCAATAATAGAATAATCACTAAAAATTGAAGTATTAATTCAAGAAAAATATATTATTATTCAAAGAATAAAGAAACCAGACAAAGGCCAAAGTAGTATATATATAGGCTTAGATAATGTAGAATTATTTATTGCTTTTTTCCGATTACTAGCTCAAAGAGAAGCAAATAAAGCACTGATTAATCAAAAAAGTATATTCATAATTTTGTTGTTTTATTTATTTAACTTATAAACATTATATTAAAATTATAAATATGTAAATGAAAAAATAAAATAAAGTACTTTGTAATAAATAATGTTTTTTGTTGCAAAAAATATCTTTAGGCTTATAATAAGGAAAAATTAAATAAAAAAATAATAATGAGAAAAAATAATACAAAAATAGTTAGAAAAAAAAGTGAGTTTATTACTTGAGTTTATTCACAATGAAAATGAGACTTTGGTTTTGTTGATATTGAATGAGTAAGTAAGTGATACTTTGTTTTTTGAAAAAATAGTAATTGAGCTTTGGACTGAGATAAGGTTGAGGCTAGTTTAAAGGTATTTAATTGAAAGCCTGAGGCTGTTGTTGAGAAAGTAATAGAAAGAAAACAGGATCTGATAGTATGAGAATATACAGCAAGTAAAGACAATAAGTTTTGATTTGTAGTTTCAGATAATCCAAATATAAAAAATGATATATTTGTTCCAGGGAAAAAATCAAAAGAAGCAAAAACAGGAGATATTGTATGAGTATTAGTTACTAAATGGACTTGAAAAAATCCTGAGGGAAGTATAAGAGAAATTATTTGAAAAAAATGAGATAAAAAAATAGAAATAAACTGATTGATAATAGAATGATGAGCAAGATTAGATTTTGGAGAAAAAGTACTAAATTATACAAATAAAATAGGAGATAAAATTTTAGAACAAGATAGAAAAGTAAGAAAAAATTTAACAAAACTCTATACTTTTACAATAGATGGAGAAGATGCTAAAGACCTAGATGATGCTATAAGTATAGAAAAAATAGAGCATTGATACAAACTATATGTACATATAGCAGATGTAGCTCATTATGTTACAGAAAAATCTCCACTAGATATAGAAGCATATAAAAGAGCAACATCAATTTATTTAGTTGATAGGGTAATACCAATGCTTCCGGAAAAACTATCAAACAATTTATGTAGTCTAAATCCAAATACTGAAAAACTTACTCTCACTTGTGAAATGATTATTTGAAATAATTGAGCAATCAAGTCTCAAAAAGTATATGAATCAATTATAAAAAGTGATCATAGACTTACTTATAAACAAGTAGATGAAATATTAGAACAATCACTCAAGGATAATGAAGAACTATATAATAAGTTAAAAATAGCAGATGAATTAAAACTAAAAATTTCTGATTATAGAAAAGGGACTTGAGTACTTGATTTTGAGTTTCCAGAGACAAAAATACTGCTTGATAAAAATTGAAATCCTACAAGTATAAAAGAATATCCTAGGTATGCTTCAAATAAGATGATAGAAGAATTTATGATTTCTGCTAATCAAGCTGTTAGTAAAGAGTTCAGCAAACTACCTTTTTTATATAGAATTCATGAAGAACCAAAAACAGAGGATCTAGCAAAACTTCAAGATACTCTTAGGCTTTTCTGAGTAAAATTTGAATTCAAAAAAAATACAACAAAGGAATTTTCTCTTTTACTTGATAAGATTTCAAAATTAGATGAGGCTAAAAAATCGTTTTTAGAAAAAACTATTCTAAGAGCATTAACAAAAGCAGAGTATTGTAAAGAAAACTTTTGACATTTTGGTTTATGACTTAGTTATTATAGTCATTTTACTTCACCTATTAGAAGATATCCAGATTTACAAATACATAGAATTATAAAAGAAAAGATTCATAAAAAACTTGATAAAAAAAGACAGTCTCACTATGACTTTATACTTGATAAAGTATCTAAACATACTTCAGATAAAGAAAGAAAAGC
>CAYFPB010000022.1:0-15641 GCA_964344895.1 uncultured Candidatus Peribacteria bacterium
ATAGTTTTTCTTCTAGGTTTCTAAATGGAATTGAAATCAAGTATTTTTTGAAATAATATTTGTAGCTTAGATATCAGGCTAATCATCATGATAAATACCCTAGGCTATCAGCAATTATTTTTACTTGAAAATATTCTATATCAGTCATGGTTTTATGATTTATTTTCATTTAAACTAGCTATTTTCCAAAAAGGTATTACTTCTACATCTCAAAATTGAGTTTCTATATCTTTTGAAATAATTGTTTTTTTATCTATGGCAAATTTTTTTTGAAAAAAATCAAGTCATTTGATAAAATCTTTCTTCATCTTACTTTTGTATTTTACTTCTACTGCTCTAACTACCTTGTTATCAACAATATCTATAAAATCTACTTCATGTTTATTGAACCTATAAAAAAATCTATAATCAAAATAATTTTGTATATAGTTTTCAAAAAGTTCTCATGTTATTTCTCAGTTTCAATTAAAAAAACTAGTTGATTTTAAATACAACTTTTTTTGTTTTTTTTCTGATGTTAATAAATTTGGAGAATAATTATAAACCTTGCTTACTAAAAAACTTTCTTCCAAAAAATAAATATAAGTTTGAATTGTTCTGGAGTCAATATTTAAATCATTTCATAAGTTGTTGTAATCAATAGTCATTCATGGAGATAATGATATTATATCAAATATTTTTAGTAAGATATCAGGATATTTTATATTAAAATATTTTTTTGCATCTTCTTTTATGATTTTATTTTTTAAATCCTTAATATACTCTTTAGCTTCTAATAAATTAAAATCAATAATATCAAAAAATTGCCTATATAAATACTTTTCAAACTCTAAAACAAGTTTGTCTCAATATAATTTTGGTTTTTCTAGATAATATAGTTTATTTTTATATTCTAAATATTCTTCAAAAAATAATGGTTTTATTATATCAATTACAATTCTTCAGGCTAAACTCTCAGTTGATTTCAGAAATACTGAACTAGATCATGATAAAATAATTTTTATATTTGGGTATAAATCATAATATATTTTTATTTTGTTTTGCCAATTTTCTACATTTTGAATTTCATCAAGAAATATAAAAATTTTATCCTTTATAATATCTTTATTTGAAAATTTTTGATAATCGTTAATTATATCTTCAATATCTCATCAATTATCAAATGAATAATATAAAATATTATCTCTTGATGTTCAATTTTCTATTAAATAGTTTATAAGTTGAAAAATTAAAGTTGTTTTTCATACTCTTCTTAATCAAATTAATAAATTAATAAATTTATAATCTAGTTTTTTTACTAAAGAATCAAAATAAACTCTTTTTATTTTGAAGTTATAAAAAAAGTCTTTTTCCCAATGTTTATTAAAATTTATTAGGTTCATTGTATCTATTATTTAGTGATTAATAAATTCTATTGTATCTATTATTTAGTTTTTTACAAATCCTATTGTATTTATTATTTAGTTTTATTACTTAGCCTCCCTCCAACTTAAACCACCTCAAGTATCCACTTTGAGATCTATAGGGGTATCTTTTAAAATATTTTGCATTATATTTTTTATCTCTTTATTAAGAATTTCTTCCTCTCATGGGGATACATCAAAAACAAGCTCATCATGTACTTGCATGATCATTTTTGATTTAAGTTTATATCATCATTTAAGCCTTTCTCCTGTAAGGGGAGAGGTTTGGAGAGGGGTATTCATAAACTTATAAACTTCAATCATAGCTATTTTTATTATATCAGCACTAGCTCATTGGATTGGCATATTTATAGCTTCTCTTTCAGCAGCTGATTTGATTATTCTATTGGAGTCATTGATAGATCTTATGTATCTTTTTCTTCAAAAAATAGTTTCTACATATCATTTTTCTTCACAGCTTTTTATAGTATTCTCTAGATATTTTTTTACATTTGGATATGACTCATAAAACTTTTCTATGTATATTTTAGCATCTTTTATACTTATTCATATCATCTTAGCTAGTCAAAATGAGCTTATTCAGTAAATAACTCAAAAATTTACAGCTTTTGCTATTTTTCTTTCACTATTTGTTATTGTAGAATTAGGAAAGATAAACTCAGCTGTATTGTGGTGTATATCATGTCCTTCTTTAAAGGCTTGTAGTAAATTTGAGTCCTTAGATAATATAGCTAGTAGTCTTATCTCAACTTGAGAGTAATCAAAAGCAAGTATTTTTCAGTCTTTAAATCTAGATATAAAGGCTTCTCTTATTTCTCATGCTATTCCATCTGATACTGGTATGTTTTGTAGGTTTGGATTTGTACTTGATAGTCTTCCTGTAGATGTTACAAAAGTGTTGTAACTAGTATGTACTAAACTATTATCATCTATTAGATCAAGTAATCATTCTACATATGTTGATTGCAGCTTTGTAAAGTGTCTGTAATCAACTATTTTTTGAGCAATTGGATAATCATGAGCTAACTCTCATAGTACATCTGCTGATACAGAATAGCCTGTTTTTGTCTTCTTTCCTTTTGGCAGGGCTAATTTTCAAAATAGTATTTCCCCTACTTGTTTTGGTGATTTTATATTAAATTCCTCTCAGGCATCTTCTATAATCTGTTTTTCAAGGCTAATTATTTCTTTATCAAGTAGTATAGCTATTCACTTAAGAGTGTCTCTATCTACATATACTCAATCAAGTTCCATTTCTTTAAGTACTTTTATCAGAGGAATTTCAATATCATTAAGAATTTTATTACCTATAATATCCTCTTCTACATGTTTTTCATATAGCTTATGTGTTACATAAGCTAATTCAGATGCTATGTTTTTTGAATCTTCCAGACTTAGATCACTTATCTTTGTTTTTTTATCTAATTGTTTTACTCTATAGTTAAAATAAACACTAGATAATTTATCCAGAGTTAATCATTTTGTCCCAGGATTTTTTATGTATTCTCCTAGTAGTGTATCATATAATTGTGCTCCCATAGTTTTATTATTACTTTATACTGTTTATCAGTATAGTTTTTAGTTTGACTTAGTCAAATAAAACAAAAAAATGCTAAAATTTTAGCATTTGTGCAAATTATTTTTTTTAGTTAAGAAAAATTTATTTTATTATATTTCTATTTTTAAATAGTCAAGAAAATAAATATTGACAAATTTAGTAAAATCATTAAAATATAATTAATAGCAATATTATTAATTTATAAAAATGTTAAAAAATAATTTAAATGTATTTTTTCCAAACTATGATGAATTGAAATTATTTATAGTAGAATTAGAATGATTAAGGAAAATATATAAAAAAAATGTTGATAATGTATTAAAAAAAGAAAGAAAAATTGATTTTAATAGATGATTATTAAGTGAGTTGACTTCTGGTGATGTAGAATTAGATTTGGATTTATATTCTGCTTTAAATAAATGAAACTATAGTCTTCTCAAAGTACAAGAAGTTAATTTAGAAGATAAAAAAAGTGCTGACTATATTTTGGAAAAAGATGAACTTATAAAACTTAAAGAAATGTTTTTTGAGTTGGAAAAAAGACTTAAAGAATTATGAATATATGATTTTTTTGATAAGGCTTATGATGTGTTTGATGAATTAAATATGTATTTTTTAGAGTGAGATAAGGTTTTGCCTGAAAAACTATTAGATAAACAAATACATGATATATTGGATTTAAAAGGACCTATTACTACAATAAAACATATATTATTCTCTTTAAGTAGGAGTGAAAGTTATCCACCTGATGTATTAGATAGTCTTAAACCACATGAAAAAAAGTTAAAAGATATTTTTGGTTTTGAAAACTTAGAAGACTTTATAAATAAAATGTCTGAAGAAGGTGATTGATTTACAATAATTTCTTTTTTATCTATATTTATTGATTTTTATGATGTAAATGCTAAATGAATTACTTTTAGGGATACATTTGATCCAAAAATTATTCTTCTTATACAGTGAATAAATACTCTACTTGATAAAATAATAAATAAAGCAAAGATAATAGATAAAACATTTATAGATAACAGAAGACAAAAAACATATTCTTCATTATATGAAGAATTAGGTGTTATTTTACAAGAAAAAGCAAGAGCGAAATCAGAAGGAGATTTTTCTCCAATGCATAATAATATAGATTTACTAGTTGAAAAAGTAGCAAATTTAGAAGATGCTGTTTGATTTATGAACTATGCATTTACTAAAAATGATATCAATCTAAGCTTATTTTTATATTCATACTTTTTTGAAAGAAAAAAACTAGACCTGTCACTTTTAGATTTCTCAGATTCTAAATTGTTTAATAATTTAGTAAAACATAACTTGATATATAAATGAAATGTTAAAAGTATTACAAGAATATTAGATAAAGCATTAGAATTATGAGATGATTTAAGTTTAGATATTTTGTATCTATTAAAATTGACTCATGAATTTAGAATAACACTTGAAAATAAAGATTTAAGTATGCTTTTAAAGTATGCTCAAAAAAATAAAGCTAACAAAAAATTTTTAAAATTTATTAAAGAATCTTGTTTTTTTATTGATAAAAAAATAAAAATAGAAAAGAAAAAATGAAAATATTGAACTAAAATATCAAAAAGATTTATAGAAATTAGAAATTATGATAGGTTGCTAGATGTAATAAAACATGCTAAGAAAACAAATCAACCAAACCTTGTTTATAAATTTGTATTAAATCATTCTGAAGCTAATAATAGTTTTTATTTAGATATACTTATGTTTGATTACATATTGTTTGATGATTGGATTGATAATGTAGGTAGTTGATTTGACTATAAAAAACTTTTGATAAAAGTTTGATATTCTGATTATTATCTAGACTATTATAAAAAAGAACATCTTGCTAATGTAAAAAAACTTACATCTAGACTTCATAATGATAGAATAAAAATAAAAAAGATAAAAGAAAAAAAACAAAGTTTTAGTTCTATCAAAGATCTTATTAATAGGATTGAAAAACTTAGATCAAAAGATGAATTAAAACAAGAAATATTAAATCTAAGACAAAGTATTTTTTCTATAGTTAATGAGTCAGTTTCAAGAAGTATGGATCTTTGAGATTATGATAATCAAACATTAAGTAAGTGAACAAAAATTTGAATTAGAAAAGAGTCTAGATTATTAAAATCTTATAAAAATAATAAACAAGAAACAGAAGATAGAATTATTTATTTAGCTACATGAAAAAAATGACTAAACACAGATGCTTTATTTAAAAAGTATTCAATAGATACTTCTTTGGAAGAAAATGTAGATACAATTTTAGCTAAAAATAATTTAAAAACTGATTATATTTCTCTTGATTTGATTTTATGACTAGATGTAGATGAAAAAAATGATTCTAATATATCAAATGATAAAGAATCTATTAATTGAAATACAGTTAAATGATATGATTCTTTCCCTAAATATGAATTAGTAATTAAGCAATTACAAACTCTTGGTTATATTTGAAATATAGTAAGTATATTGGAAACTGATTCTTTTTATAATGTATTAGTAGTTGAAATTGATTCTGAATTTAAAACTATTTTTGTATCAGATAATTATTGAAATGCTACTTATGTAGTAGATGGTTATATTTCTAAGGATGATATAAATGATAATGAATGAAATATTGCAAAAATTATAAAAGATAGAAATATAAAATATAAAGCTATTTCTCTAGCTTCAACCACTAATAACTGAGTTGAGGCTTGGAAAAAAAGACTAATAACAGCTCTTTGATTAATTCAAGATAAAAAAGAATTAGAAGAAATACAATTAAAAAATGATTTAGCTTTATATAATATTTTGTCAGGAGAATCTATACTACTACAAATTCAAGCAATGGAATTATGAAATTTTCCTATTAAATGGAAAGAATTTGCTATATCTTACAATAAGAATAAGCAAAATACATACGAAAAAATAGATGAAAATTATATTACTGTAATAAGAAGACTTGGATGAAATAGTTATATTAGTCACTACAAAAATAGTTCACTTTTTATAAAAGAATATATTCTTGCTTTACTAAAAAAAGATTATGATATAGTACAAAAAATAGAGTTTAATTTGATTTTAAATCATGAACCAACAGTTAATAGGGATAAGGTTTTAGATTTTGTATCAAAAATAATATCATGAGATATAAAACTAAAAGATAGATTAGATTTAATTAATCCAAAAAATACAAAAGATTTATTACTTGATAATTCTATAGATATTCCTTATTGAGTTACTTCCCTAAACTCTTTATTAATACTTATTTGATGAAAACCAAATATATCAACATCTATAGATTATATCTATGCTATACTGGATTGAAATAATGAAATAATTAATTATTTGGAGAAAAAGAATATAGAAAAAAATTGACAAAATAAAATATTTTAATAAAATACTTGTATATTTTAATAAAAAAAGAATTATGAGAACAATATTTTTACAAATTAATTGGCATACACTAGACTAGTTGAAGTAACAAGTTTAGGATATTTAATAATTGTAAAAATATAAAAACATATACTATACAAAAAACTGTTATTTCAACTTTTTAAAAAGTGAATTAGCAGTTTTTTTATTTATTTAAAAATTATCATATGAAAATAAAATTTTTATTCTTAAATATTTGGCATCACCTACTAGAGCATCACAGCTGTGGTTATTTTAAGTGATAAAAAAATATAAAATCAAATTATATAATAAACACCTAAAAGACTAGCAGTTTATGTTAGTCTTTTTTATTTTAAAAATTAAATTAATAATATTATGAACAATATAAATTTTATAAAACAATCTTCAAGTGAAGGTTTAAATACTACTGAGTTTTTAGTAGAAAATACACTATTTAGATACCTAGTTTTAGAAACAAATGATGAAGTAATAAGGACATTGTTATCAGGGTATCAAAACTGAAACAATACAATTAAACAAGTAAGAAAATGACTTTGGAACAATAAGGAATTTAATGATTTTTTAGATAATCTAAGGAATAAACAAGATAGATTAGATAAAAACTTTCTTAGCCAAAAAATAGAGTTAATAATGGATACTCCAAAAAAAGTAATGATAGAAAAATATTTTTTATGAAATATAACAAGAGAACAATTAGAAAATGATTTATTAGAATATGTAGAGATATTAGTTTTAATGGATAAAACAAAACAAGAAACTTGGCTTTCTTGATGAATGTGAAGATTGGCAATATCTGAATGGGATGAGGATAAATGTTTAGATGCACCAATTTTTAAAAAAGAACTAAAAGTCTTAATAGATTTTTTAGATGAATACTTACCTTATTGTAAGGTGACTTAATTATTAATAAAAAAAATATGAAAACAATAATAGAAGAAGCTCATTTAGAATGAGACTTTGCAATAATAGAAAAATCATGAGTAATTAATGCTTACTTATGAGAAACAAAAGAATTATATAATTTAAGTGAATTAGAGAGTTTACAAAATGAGACAAAACAAAAAGTAGTCTTTATTACACCTTTTTCACTTGCTACAACAGAGTGTAATTATGAAACAAATACTGATAATGAACCAATATTGGCTATGCTTGTGGAAAATGAACTTGAGGTATCAAAAAATGATATACTAGCTATACTGGATAATAAAGAAATAAATATATGAAATATATCTCCTAGTATAAGTGATGAATTATTTGAAAAACAAGTAGAAAAAGTACAAAACAAAATCATAGCTTGAGAAGTGAATCAAATGATTTTATCTAGAAAGTTTGATGCAAACATAGAAGCTGATTTAAAAAATATACTGAGGCTTTACTCAAAATTACTTGATATAAAATGACCATACATGAATTTTTTATTCAGTACAAGAGATAAGGCTATCATATGATCAAGTCCAGAGAGGCATTTATCTATTCATAATAACACAATAGGAATGAATCCTATAGCTTGAACTCTTCCAAAGCTTGATTTTGAAAGTTTTAATACAAGGTTATTTGGGTTTTTGGTTGACTCTAAGGAAACTGAAGAACTTTGTATGGTTATAGATGAAGAATTAAAAATGATGTTAAATATGAGTGAATCATGAAAAATAAGATATCCTTTAATAAAAGAATCATGAGCTGTAATTCATACTGAGTGAGAATTAATAGGTAGAAAAAAACAAGACTTGTGAGTATTAGATGCATTTAGAAATACTATGTATGCTCCTACTTTAGTTTGATGACCTATAGAATCAGCCTTCAAACAGATAAAAGAGTTTGAAAATGATAGTAGATGATATTATGGTTGAGCTTTTTGAATCTATGATAAAGATTTTTTGGATACTTGTATAGTTATCAGAACTGCTTTTATTGATAAATTAAACAATATATTATCTGTAAGAGCTGGTGCATGAATAGTAAAGGATTCTAATCCCAAAAAAGAGGTAGTTGAAACTATAATGAAAGCTAATGGTTTTTTAGGTATATTTAATAAGGATAATAATCTAACTGAGTCTTATCTTGATAAAATGGATATTTGAGATCTTCATTTATTAAATGATTTATTAAAAATAAGATCAAAGGATCTTAATGAGTTTTATTTTAATTCTAATGATTGAACTGATTTAGAAGTTGGGAGAATAAAAATACATAACTTTTTACTTATCAATTTTTGAGATGACTTTGTAAATATGTCAGCTTTTATGATAAAAAAAATGTGATGAAGAAAAGTAGATGTAATAGATTATAAGGATTTTGATATCAATAATATTAATGAGTATGATTATGTAATGGTATGACCTGGTTATTGAGATATAAATAATGAGACTGATGAAAGAATATCTAGTTTGCTTAATATAACTTGAGAATTACTTGAAACTGATAAAAAGATACTTTGAATCTGTTTAGGTCATCAGGCCATTTGTAAGCTTAAGTGATATGATATTGTTAGACAAGATGAGATTACTCAATGAGTTCAAAAAACAGTAAATCTAGACTGAGAAGAAAAAGTGTTATGATTTTATAATTCATATTCTCCTGTTGCTAAATGAGTAGATGATAAAAATGTAGAGATTTTTGAGAATAATAGGGTTTTGACCTATAATACTGAAAATATTAGCTCAATTCAAGCTCATCCAGAATCTATAATGAGTGTTGATTGATTTGAAGTTTTGAAGGATATGATTTTAAAGATTAGGTAATAAAAAAATAGGATTTTAAATCCTATTTTTTTGTCTTAACTCACTGGAAAAGCATTTTTCATTATATTGTCATGTATATTTGAAAAAAATATGTATAGTTCTTTTTTTATTTCAGGTGATAATTCCTGTTTATTAAGTGAATCTAAGTATTTTTTTACTTCTTCATTATCTTTATTCCCTAATCAAACTGTAGTTAGTTCTGGATGTTTACTTACAATTATTTCAAGCTTTCTTTTTATCTCATTTACTTCTCTTTCAGAATTACTTTGTTTTTCAAGCATATCCATTCAATAAATAGATGCTCATAGTGTTTCATTTATTGCTTTACTTGTTTGTCTTGTTTTGTCTATTGAGTATTGTATTCTAGCTGGTAATTGTATCATATTTTTTATTATCTTATTTTTATAAAACTTCTTCTATTACTTTTGTATAATCATATATTCCTTCACCTTTAAAGAATCTAGCTAATTCTACTTCAGCTGTTTCTTCTGAATCAGATGCATGAATAATATTTCCATCAATTGTTAAACCAAAATCACCTCTTATTGATCCAGGTAATGCTTCAGCTGGGTTAGTTGCTCCTGTTAGAGTTCTAACTGTTGATATAGCATCTTGTCCTCTTACAGCTAATGCTACAACTGGAGTTCTTTTCATGTAAGATTGGATAGCTGGAAAGAATGGTTTATCAGCTAAGAAATCATAGTGTTCATTAATGATTGCATCATCTAATTGCATCATTTTCATCCCTGCTATTGTTAATCCTTTATTTTCAAGTCTAGCAACAACTTGACCAATTAATCCTCTTTCTACTGTATCTGGTTTTAATAATATAAGAGTAGTTTGCATAATTTTTATTTAAAATATTAAAATTGTGCTAGTATTATATATTTTTTTTCAATATTGCAAGGGATTTTTTAAAAAAGTAATGCTTTAAAAATAATATATTAACATATTATATATATGTTAATATATTGTTTTTCTATAACTTTTTTTGCAAATATTTTTGCTCTTTTTT
The DNA here is from genome assembly GCA_964344895.1 of uncultured Candidatus Peribacteria bacterium. Classification (GTDB taxonomy): domain Bacteria; phylum Patescibacteriota; class Gracilibacteria; order BD1-5; family UBA6164; genus UBA6164. Next base: position 10,162 of record CAYFPB010000022.1, read on the forward strand.
CAATTTTTTCATCCAATATTTTTGATGATTCCTCCATAGTATAATATTTTTTTCAATCTTTTATTATTACCATTTTTAATATTTATTTTATAATATACTACTACTATATTCAGTAAACATTTTTTGTCAAATTTTGTATATATTTAATATATATTAAAACAAAAAAAATGCTAAAATTTTTAGCATTTTTACTTATAGATTCATCATCTAAAATCGATATCATCTATATAATAAGTATTGTTTTTTATATAAAAAATTATTCTTATTTTTCATTTTCTACATCTATAATAGTTATCTATTCAAACAATTTTTTTTATATCTAAATCTGTTAAGTCTCATTTTAATATTTTATCAATAATTTCTTTTAATAATATTTGTTTTTTCCTATCTAATTTCAAAATAAACTTCATCCATTTTAACATACTTTTTCATCATTAGAGGTTATGTTTTTATCTAGAAAATTACTTAATTCTTCTAGACTTACTTCTTCATCAGAAAAACTATATTTTTCATTATTATCATATTCTACTAAGTCATAGTATGTTATCACCTGTTTATCCTTAAAATTTTCAACTATTTTATTTGGTACTTCTACAGTTATACTTGTCATAATTCTAATAATTATTTTATAAATTTATATAAGTATATCTATCAAACATTTTTTGTCAAAACTTTTGTGTATATTTAATATATATTAAAACAAAAAAAATGCTAAAATTTTTAGCATTTTTTATAATATTCTAAGAACTGTTTCTCTAAAACTTTTTTATCTACTCATAAATGATGTGATATTATTTTAAATATATTATTTACAGTTCATCTAGATATTTCTTTATGTTTAGGGATAATTAATACTTTTCTTTTATATTCATATTTTATATGTGATCATTCTTGAGATTTATGTAAATATCCTAAACTTAGAACAAATTTTTCAAATATTCTAAATTTTATTGTATTAAATATTCACATATTTTTCATTAAAAGATATATTAAACTTACTTAAGCAGAATTCTTTTTTATTAGCTAAACCTATAGCTTCCCCTAAATTTTTAACTAACTCATCCAAACTCTTTGCTTGTGTAGCAATTCATTTTGATAATACTAATCAATCATAGTACCCTGTTTCTTTATCATAAGTTATTTCTATATTTGTCATATGATCTATAATTATTTAATAATTTAACTAAGTGTATCCACCAAATAATTTTTGTCAAACTTTTTGTATATATTAAATATATATTAAAAAGAAAAAAATGCTAAATTTTAGCATTTTTTTTAAAATCTATTTACTAATACTATAATATATATACTTCCCTCCAGAAACATTTATATTAGTAGCACTATTTTGATTTACAATAAATCAACTATTATCAGGATCCACACTATCATCCCCTGTTACCTCAGCAGCTGTTGTATTCAGACTTATATGAGGATCATTTCAATCAACTATTCATCTCTCACTATCCCAAACATACCAATCACCAGTACTTTCAGTCCTCTTAATCATTATATACTTAGCTCAACTACTAAATCCAGCATCAATCACCTGACTTCAACCATCTCACGTATAACTTCATACTTTAGATATTCATGGTAGTGTTGCATATAGGTAGGCAATAAAATTTCATTCTGAAGCATTGATAGAGTTTTTTAAAGTAAAAATAGTACTAGAATCTAAAGATAAACTAGATGTTTGTAAATAATTATTACAAGTATTCCGAGCATAGTTTTCATTTAAAATTAACATTTTTTCTATTCAATCATTAGAGTTTTTTATATGATTACTAAATACATACCAATGAGGGTATGTCTCTCAACTATTTCTTCTTTTTACAATAACCATCTCAGGAATAATTCATAAATTATGATTAACAGGTCTTCAAGATATTCAATCTCAACTATATGTTACTACATCAAAGAAACCTGGTGCACGTTTGAATAAGTAGCTTATCCAAGAAGAATAATCTCATGTTCAAGCTATATATGCTGATGAGTTGTTATCAAAACCATATCATACATCCCATTCAGCATTATTATTCACAAAGCTCATATTATTTGATCAAGTTAATCTTGCTCAAACATAATTAGCTCATCATGATAAATTACTTTTTACTATTGATAAATCTATTGGAAAACCTGCATCAACTGTATGTGTTCAACTTGCTGATGGTCTATCAACTGCAAACACCTCACTACTACTACTTGGAGTCTTCATTGGTTTACGGATTGCACAGTAGATATAGTTTGAGTTATTATAATTTACAGCAGCATTAGGTCTTGATGTAAAAGTAAATCCTGTAGATGTTAGTTTTGTGTGAGAACTATCATTATAACCCCATTCTGAATCTCATAAATTTGTAGTTAACCAATTAAGTGAATTATCATTAATACCTCTAATAGTATCTTGAATAATCCAGTGTTGAGTACTTAAAGTAGTATTTTTAATTAAAAGATACTGTGGTTCCCAACCTAAGTTAATTATAGGTGGATTTATTTCATTACCAGAATAATTTCCACACTGTATAACTCAATCATCACTTGGGTCATGAGCAAAAATGTATGCAATATATTCATCACCATCTCTATTTATTTTACCATCACTACCAATAGTAAATACACTATTTGTAGGTTTTAAATTCCATATTGCTCAATAATGTTCTGCTTGAGCATGAGTATCATTAAATCTTAAATACCAGCTATGGTCTGTTAATGACCTATGATAAGTAACCCATAAATCAGCTGAATTATTTATATTTTTAACAATAATCATACCAGGTTCAACTCATAAATTATGTGCTATTTGTCTTCAAGATATTCCATCCCCAGTATATTTTACTACATCAAAAAACTTCGGTGTTTTACGGAATGTCCATGATGACAATTTATAGTTTGTTCAGCTCCATCACATATTCCAATTAGATGCACTACCTACTGAAAAACCATTTGAATTGAAGCTTGTTAATCAAAGAGGTTCTGAATTTAAGGCTGTAGTTGAGTTAGTACTTAAATCTACTCATACTCAAGTTTCAGTACTTGCTAAGGCATGATTAGAACTAAAATCTCTACCTTTTACCCAAACCATTCAACCTCATTCGTAATTAGATTTTTCTATTAAAGATAGGTTTTCAGTTAAATTTGAGTTGTTAACTGATAAACCAGAGCTAAAATTAATTGAAGATGAATTATCTGAGACTAATGGAGTTTCTGTAGTTAGTGTACTTAGAAAATCTGATTGAGTGAAAATAGAAGTTGAAGAAATATTGTAACTTCAAATTGTTCAAGAAGTATTATTTTCTATATACTCTTTTGATAATTTATAAACTAACACTCTTCAATCAGTATCATATCACCTAGCAGCTATATTTATAGATAAATCATCAACATAAATATCTCCAAATTCAGAATGACTTCATGTAAAATGTCTTTCATAAGATATTTCTCATAATGAGTTAAGTTTTACTAAAAAACCATTATATTCAGTACCAGTATATCTTTGTCCTACTAGATAAATTTCATCAGATGAATATGCAAAAATTTTTTCAAACTTTGATGAATCTCATAAATCAAATGTTTTTTTCCAAACAACTTGGTTAGAAGTATCAAATTTTATTATTGTTTTTCATGAAATTAAAATCTTACCATCTGAAATATAATTAATATTATTTATAGAACCAAGTTCTGAATATCATATTGAAGAAATGTGATTACCAAGAGAGTCATATTTTACAATCATAGATTTGTTTGAAGAAGCAGAATTTCTTCAATATATTTCAAGATTTCAATCCTTATCAAAACCAATTCATAATGCAAAAATATAAGTAGAAATTCAACTAGAGTTAGTTAAATGTCTTTTCCATGAAATAGAACCAGAACTATTAACTTTAAAAATTTGAACTCAAGCATATAAAGCTCTGGAATCACTTACAGCAATATAACTATTTCCTGAAGAATCTACAATTAATTTTGATTCCCATATAGAACTAACTCAGCTAGTAGTTATGTCCCATTGTTTACTTCAAGAAGAATTAAACTTTGCTAAACTTAATATATCACCAGATCAATTTCAAGTTTTACTAAGTACATAAACATTACCTACTGAATCAACTCAAATACCTTTTCAATAATCATCAGCAACACTACTTCAAAGTTCTTTTTGCCATAACAAACTACCATCAGCTGAAAATTTAGCTATAAAAGCATTCCGATTTACTCTAGCAGAAATAAAAACATTACCATCCTTATCTGTTATAATATGTTTTGCATAATTATCTGTTGTTCATATTAATTTATTTCCCCATGTTGAAGAACTAATTAAAGTTTTTGTTAAATCTATACCATTATTAATAGTTTGACTATTTCCATTACCGGTATATAAATAAGTACTAAATACATCCTCTACATAAAGTTTTTTTATACACTCTGTTCATTCTAAAATATAGTCTATATTACAACTCCATGTACAGTTGTTACTACCATTACCACTTCATGAATATTCACTATTAGCAGGTTTATTACTACAAGCATATGTATCATTATCAACACTTGGTGAATAGTTTCAAGTTCCTACTGCACTACATGTACCATTTGCAGTTTCATACATATCTACTCCACATAAATCTGTATATGTTGCTAAACAACTATCTGTTCCATCTCAATCTGATACATAAGTATAGTCTCTTGATGTTGTATCTGGATCAGTTGTACAATCAAACTTTGTATTATTATTAGCTGCTGAATAGCTTCAGTTTCCTACTGCACTACATACTCCATTTGATGTTTCATATAGATCTAATCAACATAATTCAGATAATGTAGTTGGACAAGCATTTGTTCCATTTCAGCTTCAAGTATATGTATAATCTCTTGATAGAGTATCTGGATCATTTGTACAAGCTATTCTATCTACACTGGTTGCATCTGAGTAGTATCATGTTCATACTGATATACATGTATTATCTCATGGATTGTAGTAGTCTGTGTTACAGGCTGTTATGCTACATTCTCACCAATCTGCTCCATCCCATATTTGTTGTCATACTCAGTTTGTTATACTACATTCTCTTCAGTCTGCCTCACATGTATTTCAGTTTAATGTATAATGGTCATTACATGTCCATGTACAACTATCTGTTCAGTTTCATGTTCAAGTGTATGTACTATTTTCTGTTTTTGTTGTACATTGTATTTGATTATTATTATTTGCTGGTGAGTAGTTTCATACTTCTACTGCACTACATGTTCAGTTAGTTATTTCATATAAATCTATACCACATAAATCTGTATACTCTGCTGTACAACTATCTGTTCAGTTTCAGCTTGATGTATATGTGTAATCCCTACTTAGTGTATCTAGATAGTTTGTACATGCTACTCTATCTGGTGATCAGAATAGTGAATAGTATCAGTTTCATACTGATATACATGTTGTAGTATCAGAACTATAGTAATCTAGATCACATGATATTTGAGTTTGTGTTTCT
>CAYFPB010000023.1:0-15568 GCA_964344895.1 uncultured Candidatus Peribacteria bacterium
CAGAAATGTTTGGATACATGACAGACTTAAGATCTGCTTCTCAAGGTAGAGCTACTTATGCAATGGAATTTGATCACTATGAAGAAGTTCCTACAAATGTTGCAACACAAATCAGAGAAGAAAGAGGTTTTGTTCTTCCAGATGATGAATAATCATTTTTAAAACAAAAAAATATAGTGCAATTGCACTATATTTTTTTGTTTTGTCAATCAAAACTTAAATTTTTTTTTGCTTTATTTGAAAAATAAGTATGATGTATAGTACTTATAAGTGTGTCTTATGAGTAAATTAACTACAAAAAACAAAATAAAGTCTTTAATTTCATTCAAAATACCCTGAATTATTTATAAATGTAAACTTAAAAGTTTACATATTTTAAAGAAACTAATTTTTAATAAAACGGTTAATATATTTATATATTAAAACAAGCAAAAACTATGACATATATATTACTTATTGCTTGAGTACTAATATGAATAATAATTACCTCTGCTTGGTTCTTTTTTTACAACACAAAAAAAGTAGCTAAAGCTTGAGATAAATCTGAAAATATTATAAAAAGTGCTCAAGAGGAAAAGGATAAAGTCCTAAAAGAGGCAAAAAAAGAGAGTCTAGAAATAATTAATAAAGCAGAAAAGATTGAAGAAAGAATTCTAGACAGAGAAGAAAAAATAGAAAAAAAACTAGAACAAATAGAAGAAAAACATGATAAAATAGTAGCAAAAGAAGAACAATTAAAAGAAGAAAAAGAAAAACTAGAAGAGAAAAAGGTTGAGTTAGAATGAAAACTATCTGAAATGGCAAAATTATCTGAAAAAGAAGCTAAAGAATTATTTTTAAAAGAAATAAAAGCTAAATTTGAAGAAGATGGAAAAGATGTTATTATGAAATATAAGAAAAAACTTGAAGATGATAAAAAAGAAGTTGCTAAAGATATTGTTTTAAAATCTATCCAACAATATGCTTGAGATGTAACTAGTGAAGTTACTACTACCCTTATAGAAATACCTTCTGATGATATCAAAGGTAAACTAATTGGTAAAGAAGGTAGAAATATCACTACATTTGAAAAAGCAGCATGAGTTGCTCTAATTATCGATGATACACCTGATACAGTTTTTATTTCTGGTTTTGACTTATATAGAAGATATATTGCAAAAAAATCACTTGAAAAACTAATTGAAGATGGTAGAATTCAACCAGCTAGAATAGAAGAATTAGTAGCTAAAACAGAAGAAGAAGCTGATATACTATTAAAAGAACTAGGTAACAAAGTACTAGATGAGCTTGGAATAAGAAATATTCCAGATGAAATAGTGCCAGTAATAGGTAAACTTAGATTTAGAACTAGTTATGGTCAAAACATACTAAAACACTCTAAAGAAACAGCTATAATAGCAGAAGCTTTAGCAAAAGAATTATGAGCAGATGAACAACTTGTTAAAATAGGTTGATTACTTCATGATATAGGTAAAGCCCTAGATCAAGACTATGAAGGAACACACCCTGAAATAGGTTGAATTCTTGCTAGAAAATATAAACTAAATGATAAAATAGTTGATATGATTGAAAATCACCACGGTGAACAATTCAGTATATCACTTGAAGCTGCTATTGTACAAGTAGCAGATGCTATATCTTCAGTTAGACCTTGAGCAAGAAGAGAAGTAATTGAAGAATATTTAAAAAGAGTACAAGAAATGGAAGCTCTAGTACAAAGTTTCTCTTGAGTAAATAAAGCTTATGCCTTATCTGCTGGTAGAGAAATTAGAGTATTTGTTGATGCTGAAACTATCTCAGATATAGAAGCAGCAGAAACAGCAAAAAATATAGCTGACAATATACAAGAAAAACTATCATATCCTGGTGAAGTAAAAGTAAATCTTATCAGAGAAATGAGAGTTATAGAAGTAGCTAAATAATGAACATAAATTCATAATCCACCCTTGAATTCCCTCCTTTAAAAAGGAGGGAGACTACAAATTAAATAAAATACTTTAATAGAAAGGCTTCCTTTTAAAAGGAAGCTGTCCAAAGGACTGATGGATTATTAAAATATTATAATTTTTAAAAAGAACAGTATGTACAATTGAAATGATTTAAAAGTATGAAAAAAATTTATAATGGATGGTGAGCCTTTTGAAGTACTGTCTTATGCTCAAAAAGTAATGGGTAGATGAGGTTCTATTATAAATATAAAAGCAAAAAACTTATTAACATGAGCTAATATACCAAAAACACTATCAGATAGTGATAAATTTGCTCCTGCTGATATTACAACTAATGAATATGATTATTTATACAATGATTGAGAAAACTATTTCTTTATGAATAATAGTAGTTTTGAACAAGTAGAGTTAAAAAAAGAAACTCTATGATGAGCTGAACTATTCCTAGTAGATGGTGATAAAGCATTACTTCAAGAATTTAATGGTACACCCATAAATGTAAGCTTAGAACCAACATGTACTCTAGAAGTAACTGATACTCCTCCATGAGAAAAATGAGATACAGCAACTTGATGAAAAAAACCAGCTACAATGAACACATGACTTGTTGTTCAAGTTCCCCTATTTATAAACATTTGAGATAAGTTAGTTATTGATACAAGAACAAAAGAATACAGAAGTAGGGCATAAAATAATTAATAATATATAAATAATATGTTCCCATTTTTTGAAACAATTTACTGAATAATAATATATACATTTTGATTAACATTAACAATATGTTTTTTCATGTTTATTTGGATGCTAAAAAAACTATCTGTTAGACTTGGTTTTGATTATATAATATTTAAAAAAAATATACTATGGTATTTTTTATGAGTTTTTGTTTTCTCAAGACTATTTTATATTATAGGAAAATGGCATGAGTATAAACACATAAAAGATCCTTTAGAGTTTTTTGTAATGAATGATTATAATTTTTCTCTAGCTTGAGCAATTATTTGATTTCTAGTAGTATTTTTTATTACATCTAGAATTAGAAGAGAAAGGCTTGATAATTTTATTGACTGATTAACTATTTCTCTATTTTTCATATTAACAATCTGATTTATATGAGCCCTACTTGGTTGACAAGTTTATGGTAGAGAAACTCACTTATGAATAGAAATAATATATTCTCACCCTTTCACACCTGTACCAGAACAAGTCCCTCTATTCCCTCTACCTATTATATATTCCATACTATTTTTTATAATGTTTTCTATATCATACATTAGTTCTATGTATGTAAATACAAAATGAGTAATCTGATATGTATGATTAATAGCTTTTTCTTCTGTATTTTTAATATTTGAAGGATTTAGTTGAAAATATGATATATTCAAAACAGTTATTTGAATGAATATAATGCAACTTTTTTCAATTGCTCTTGTATTATTTTGATTCTATAGATTGTTTTTAGTATTAATATCACGTGAAAATAAAGAAACTGTAATTTTAAATTAGAACTATGTATTCAAAAAATATTTTATTTATATTCTCTATAATCTTTTTCTTATTAGGAGTTTTTGTAAATAATATTAATAGTAATTTAATTTATTCTTTCTATGTACTACTAGCCTTAGTAGTACTTTTTTTGTTTTATTTTTTATTAACTAAAAAGCACTATATAGTTTTATTATTTAGTTTAATAACTTTTATTTTATGAATTTTATTATCAAACTATGTAATAGAAAAAAATAATTATAAAGAAACAATTATAAAACCGTACTATAATACAAAAGTAAAAGTTAACTTAAAAGTAAAAAAAGTAGAAAAAATCAATTCTCAAGATATAGAGTATTTAGTAAAATTAAAATCTCTATGAGACAAAGAAATTGAATCAAATATTCTATGACTTATAAAAATATGAAAAAACTTTAAGTTAGAAAAGAATAATACAATAGTTACAAGTGCAAAAATTCAAGAAATAAAAGACTTTAATGGTTTTTCTTACAGAAACTACCTATTATCAAAAAATATATTTTTTAAAGCAAATATTTATGATTTAAAAATACATGATAAATGAGATATAAGTTATATAGAACAAAACATCATAAAACTCAGAAAAACATTTCTAAATACTATTTATGAAATATATCCTAAACAGGAAGCAATCTTTTTATGATGAATACTGTTATGAGCTAGAGAAAGTTTAGATAATGAGTTAAAAACATATTTTAATAATTCATGACTTACTCACTTTATAGCTGTTTCTTGATTTAACATAACAATAATTATTGTCTTTCTAAGTTTTTTACTGAAATACTTCCCTATTTTTTTAAGAGTAATTATAATTACTCTTTCTATTATATTTTTTACTATACTTGTTTGAGATACAGCACCTGTTATAAGGGCATCAATTATGTGACTTATATGATACTATATAATTAATTCTTGAAGAAAAGTTCATAGTTTAACAATTATATTAACAACTCTTGCTATAATGACTATTTTTTCTCCTTTAAGTCTCAATTTTGATGTATCTCTACATTTAAGTTTTTTAGCTGTTTTATGAATAATTTATTCTCAGAAGTTTTTTGAAAAATTTTTTAGCTTTTTACCAAACTTTTTAGAAATAAGGACTGCTTTTTGTTTAACTATGTCAGCACTTGTTTTTACTCTACCAATAATGATTTTTAATTTTTGACAGTTGTCTATATTAGCTCCTTTTGCTAACATAGCAGTTGCTTGGACTATTCCTATAGCAATGCTTCTTGGTTTTTTATCTATCATTGTCTACTTTGTCTATACTAGTCTAGGTATATGAATTTGATATTTTACATGGATTTTTCTAAAGTGGGATATGTTAATGGTTAATTTTTTCTGAAAACAAGATTGGGCAATTATAAAATTTGATTTTTCTCTTTTTAAATATCACTTTGAACTCTTATATTTTATAGTGCTTTTATTTATATTAATTTATTTTAGAAAAAGAAAAGAAGTAGCTTAAGCTACTTCTTTTTGATTTTTTTCTTCTTCAGTTACTTTATCTAAATCTCCTGCTTCAAATATATCTCAGCTTTCTATATCCCTTGCCTCTGCTATTATCTCATTTTTTTGTTTTGTAAATTTTTTTATTTTCTCTTGATCATTTTTTTGTTTTGCATTACTTAAGTCTATAGTTACTTGTTTTGCTTCTTCTATTAATTCTTTTTTTCTTTTATTTTTATGATTTAATACCTCTTTACCTTTTTTTGCAAGCTTTCAATCATTACTATAAGAAAGAATATATAAACTACTTATTCATTCTAATGATTTCTTTAAGTCTCATGAAGATATATTTGCTATTGCTGTTTTATATGTTTGAGTTTCTTTTGGTATATTTTTTATATTTGTTAATATATCATTTTTTGTTGTTTGTATTGCTGTTAATATATCTCAAGTTTTATCTAATTCTCCATTTTGTCATTCTATTTGTATATAGTTTTCTCAAACTAAGTTCAGTACATTTGATTCAAATCTTCAATCATTATCAAGATTTGTTTCATAATCTCCAAACTCTTCTATTCAAGCTATATCTGAAGAAAACTTTTTAATGTTTTCTTCACTCCTTTTTGGATCTAAAGCTTCAACACATGATTTTAATACTTGTTTTTCTTCTGATTCTATTTGTATATTATCTAAGTTTAGCTCTCCTGAGTTTTGTTCTATTGATCAAGTTATTATTGTATATGATTCAGTATTTATAGCTCCTGTCTCTTTTAATCTAGTAATAGCTGGTATATATCTATTTTCTTCTGTTTTTACTTCAGTAATATCTTCTTTTTTTTCAATTTGATTTGATTCAGAATCAATTTGTGTATTTTCTGTTTGTTGCTCTTGGTCTACTTTCTTTCAATATAATGATTCTAAAACATCTGCTTTTGCTGCTCAAAAATCTATTGTTTGTTCATTATAAGCCTTATTATCATTTTCTCTTTCTCTTGATTCTCCTAAACCTGGTTCTTTTGGCATATTTTGAAATTGTGATAATGGATTCATAAAATTTCTATATAAAAAAAATAATTACTAATATTGTATCATATTAGTAATTATTTTGTCAAAAATTTTTATATATTATTCTTATCTTTAAAATATTTTTTTAATTTATCTGTTAAAGTAGGTTTTTGTTTTAAATCAGCATATTGTTTTATAAAATTTTTATATAAGTCAATTGTTTCTTTTCTAATCTCTATTATCTCGTCTTTTGTAAGAGTTTTATCTGTTAAAAGAGTATTTAAATTAAAAACTACTTTATTAGCTACTTTATATATTTCTTTTGTTGCTTGTTTTTTCTTTATTTTATTAAATAATATTACTTGTATTTTTTGTATTTTTTTGTTTTTATACTTTATATACTTTATTTCCTCTCATGAAACATATATAGTTCATAACCTGTATTTATCTTTGTAACTTTTTAGTTCTGAATACTGTTTAAAAAATTCTATAAAATTTGACCTTGCTTGCTCAATTTTTTTATCTAATAAATTATTTTCAACATTTTGTAAACTTTTTAACCATAAAGCATATTTTTGTCTGTATTCATCTTGAATATTTTTAATAACATCTCAAAGATATAAAATAGAACTAAGTTTATCATCTATTCAGTCAATATCTTCTTTTTTATTATTATAAAACTTTTCTATTACTTTTATTTTAAATTCTGTTTTTTCTTCTAGTTCTTTTATTGATAATATATCCTTTCCATCTGTTTTATCCTCTATAAACATTTGTAAATCTTCTTTTTCTTCTAAAGCACATTTTTTTCATAAATTTCCTCATATACAAGTAACTCCTTCCTTTTTATACCATTTAAACAATGTTTTTGATCAAGCAACACTTTTACACATTAATTGACTATCTATACAAGTTGAATAACTAACTCATCATCATCAACCTCATCAACCTCATGAAGAAACCGTTTGAGCTTTAGTAGTAATGCTATAAGTATCACTAACTCATCAAATAGTTAACACTGAACTAACACTGGTAGAGTTACTAGAAGATGATGTTAATTTTACTGTTACAGTATTTCAAGAATATACAACTCATGTTGATGTAGTATATGATCAAGTATTTATCATGTAAGAACCTCATACAATAGAAATTGTTGCTCATGTATTTATTCATGATATTGTTATTGTGTTTGAAGTATTTACAGTTTGTAACTCTGAATTTGTTACATCTGTAAAACTAAAAGCGTCTGGAGTAGTATCTGATGGTGAAGCTAAAGCAAATAAAGAAAATCTATCAGTTGTAAAGCTACAAACTCAAGAACTAACTTCACATGTTGCAATATTACTATAAGTAGCTCAATTATCTGAAGACCTAAATACTCATTTTGTTTGTCAATTATAACTTGTTCATATATTTAGATTTACCTGAGCTTCCGATCAACTTAATACAAGCTCTGAATCCTTACTTCATATATCATATGATAAATTTGAATCTAAACTATAAGAACTATCAGTAAAGCTTCAGCTAAAAGTTACTTGTTCAGGAGGATTAAAAACTCAATCCCATCAACTTGTACTAATTGTTAATCAGCTTAGGCTTAATACAACACTTGATTCCCCATTCTCATCCTTTAAATCAATACTTCCTGTTGAGTTAAATATTGCTCAAGTAGAATTAAAACTATTTCATTTTAATAATACTGATCAGGTATTTGAAACTGTTCAAGAAATAGTGTCTATATCTAAAGATTTTGCTGTTATAAAACTACTAGTATTTGTATAGCTTCATGTATATCCATCATTATTTGCTCTTATTTTATAATAATATTTAGTATCCTCTAATAAACTTGTTAATGTTTTTGTATGATTAGTTCATGCATCAGTAATACTAATAGTGTTATCTAAGTTTGATTCACCTGTTCAATACAATATTTCTCATGTAGAGACTAAATCTGTTTCAAAACTTAGTATTACTGATCAAGTTGATACTATTTGTTTTGAAATATTATCAATTTTTGATGTTCTAATAATATTTATAGATCAAGTAAGAGAATTTAGAGCTGTATCCTTTAATTCATAATCTATTATGTTAATAGCTCATGTTAAAGTAATATCACTACTAAAAGTAGAACCTGAAAGACTAATACCTGAAGAAGATATAGATAAACTCTCTATTCAATTAGTATCTGAAACTGTTCATGTTAAAGTTATACTTGATAACTCTACTTTTTGATTGTTTGAATAAGATAAAAAAATTATTGTTGGCTTAGTTTGATCCAGAGTAACAGTCCCTGTATAGTTTTGACTATTATTTCATGAAGAATCTGTAAAATATATAGTTATATTTTTCTGTCATTCTGATGAACTAAGTTCTATATTTACTGATCAAGAATTATTTAAAGTTCAAGTTTTTGTTGATATAATATCTCATGATATATTATAATCTATAGGATATTCACTTGATACTAAAGTAATTGTTGTTCATGTAGAGTTTACTATACTAGATAAACTTACAGATCATGTAGAAGCCATAGTATCTTTAGTTATTGATCAAGTTGATATAGATCATGAGTTTTGAAGAGTGTCTGTTAAATATAACTCATAACTTATAGCTCAATCTATCAAACTAGATAAATCTACTCATGAAAAACTAAAGTCTCTTCATGAAACAACTCATGTTCAAGAAACAAGTCAGTTACTTGTATCAGAAAAACTATAGTAAACTAAATTTGGACTTTCTGATGAATCTCAAGATCAAGTTATTGTAACTCAGTTAACATTTAAACTATTTATGTTCTCTCAACTGTTTATTACAATATTTGTAGGAGCTGTTGGCCCTGTATTATCTATATTATATGTTAAGGAATTAATACTTCATGTATTTCATAATGTATCTGAATACGTTGCAGTTGCAATTAATCATGTTGATGTTTCTCATGACACAGTATAACTTAATCATGTTCAAGTAGTTCCATTAAGGTTATTAGACCATGATACAGATGATGAATCAAAGTTTGAGTCATTTGAAGATAAACTAAACTCTATAGATTTAGCTGATTGTCCTGTACTTGTATTTGTTGATATAATAGCAGTTGTTGTTTGGTCTAATGTTATTTGTCCTGAAAAATTTGAGGTGTTTTCTGCTAAATTAGTTAATGTACCTGTTACTGTTTTTACTCAATCTCAAGATGATAATTCTATATTAATATCTTTTGCTCAAGTTAAAGTTCAAGTAAATGTTCATACAATATCTCATCATAAACTATAATCTGCAGGATAAGTTGTAGAAGACAGATTTATTGTTGTAGTTGTATTATTTGTTGTTCCTCAACTAGAAAATGATATTGTTCAAGTAAAACTTGAAGGGGTATAAGAAAAATTTATATCTCATAGTGTTGTTGTTTCTAAAAATTTTAGTTTTATATTTTCTGATATTCACTCACTTGTTTGTCAGTTAGTATAAAAAGTACTAGATATAGATCAAGACATATCTGTATTAATAGCTACTTCCATATCTTGAGAATATAGTCCATCATATAAAATTGTAGATCCATTTTTTAATTCAACATTAAAGCTTCATGAAAAACTACCAGCATTATTAAATAATAAGGATTCTCCATAAACAGTTGCTCATGATGAAATTATTTGTCATGTTTTAGTTTTAACCACTATATCAAAATCACTAGTAGTTTCTAATATTTTACTTGTATCTGAAAAGACCAAAGTTTTACCTGTTGAAATATTTATTGTTCATGTTCAGTTAATAGCTGAAGAACCTGTCATAGTTATTACATTTCATGTACCTGTAATATTAAAAGTAGCTCATGATAGAGTTATTGTCTTGTTGTCTAAATCTATATTTTTAATATTTTGTGTATCTGTAAAGGTTCAGTTTTTTGTAATTCAGTAAGTTGTTATTAGATTTTTTAATGAATTTTCTATATTTAACTTTCAACTTGATAAAACTTTTCAACTTAAAGAAGCAAAAGTGTCTACATTGTCTAAAATAAGATTTTTTACTTCTAAGTAAGTCAAATCTGGCTTATAACTCCGTAACATAGCAGCAGCTCACGATACCACTGGTGTAGCCATTGATGTACCTTGTAAACTAGTATATTTGTTTTTTGTTGCATCAAATTTTACTATACTAAAGCTATTTAAAGCACATCCATAAGAAACTGTAGAATCTGAGTTTGAGCTAAACTTTACCTTTAATTCTGCTCAAGTGTTATATAAATTTGAAGGTATAGGTAAAACAACATTTCAATAACTTAAACTTCTTGCATACGTCCAGTTAGGATAAGCTGTTCATAAAGATTCATCATTTATAAATATCTCCAATTCATCTCAACTTTGTAAAGCACATTCAATATGTCATTCAAACTTTGCAAATTTTGCTCATGATAAATCTATGGTTGTATCAAAAGTTAAGGTTTTGTTTTCTGATCATGTATATGTAGAGTCCCAAGCCTCAGCTCATGATTGAGTTTCTATCATACCTTTTGAAGAATTTATGTTCCAACTTAGAGTTGATCAAGATGTTGTTATTCAAGAAAAACTATCCATATCATGGCTCCAAACTGTTTCATAATAAGGATAAGTAGATAAAATTCATGAATCTATACTTGTATTTCATCAAGGAGCTGATAAATCAACAGCAGTTGCTCAATAATTTGAATAATAAGCTAAATTATCATCATTTCAAACAGAAGCAACAGCTATAATATTATCTAAATCATAACTTGATGGGTAAAATTTTGTAGCTCCATCATTATTATTTGCACTATTTCACGCTGCTGCTATTAATAATACTCCTGATCCTTGAGCTCAAGCTATAGCATCATATTCAGATTGACTAAAACTTGATCATCAATAACTTGCATTTATTATCTTTGCTCAATTTTGTAATGCAAAATTTATTCATCTAACTGTATTTGAAACATAAAATATTGAAAGACTATCATGATATGTTTCTAGTCTAGCTCACATTAAACTAACATTTTGAGTAACTCAAATAACTCCTGTTCCATTATTTCAAACTGCTCAAATAGTTCAAGCTACATGTGTTCAATGTCAATTAGTATCATATATTTCATTTTCTGCTAAAACAGCTGTAGTTGAGTCATAATTTCAATCTCATTCTACATTTAATCCATGATTAGGACAAGATATAGTAGCTCCTGTATCTGATTTACAATCACTAGATAAATCTAACATATTTCAAGCTAAATCAGGGTGATTATAATCTATTCAAGAATCATTAACTGATACTATTGTTTTATTTTCTGTATCACTATATATATTCCATGCTTCTTCAGCATTTATGGAATCTAGATACCGTAAAGATCCTGAATATGTATCATTTGTTGTAACTCAAGTATACATTTTTTCTCTTATATAATCATATTCTACATATTCCACATTATCTAGCTTTTTTAAATTAGAAACTATAGTTTCTACATCCGTTTCTTCTTTATCAACTGATACTATTGACATACCTACTTCTTCTAATATTTCTACATCTTTTGCTCCCACACTACTAAAACTTGCTAAATCACTAGAGTCAACCTCTTCTTTTAGCTTAACAATTACTCTATCTTCAGAATAATCTTTTTGTATCTCGCTTTCTTGTTCTTTAGAATTGTTAAGAGAGCTCTCTATACTATTATTTATGTTATTTGAATATACTTTTTCTACAAATAATATATTTGAAAATAAATTAAATATTAAAAAATATATTAAAATGTATGAAATAATTTTTCTCATATAATTATTTTTATTTAAATTATTAAGAAGGTCTTGAATTAATCTTCAAAACCTTCAGCTGTTTTTTCTCAAAATTTAGTTGCTTGCTCATAGACATTAGCTATTTCAAACAATCTTTGTTCTTCTAATCTGGGAGTTAATATTTGTAATCATACAGGTAGTGTTTCTTTTTCTGTATCTTCACTTTCAGCAAATCAAGCAGGTACTGATATACCTGGTAATCAAGCTAAACTAGCAGGAATAGTATATACATCACTTAAATACATTTTTACAGGGTCATCTATTTTTTCTCACATTTTCCAAGCTACAGTAGGTGCTACAGGAGAAACAATAGCATCCACTTCTTCAAATGCTTTATTAAAGTCTTCTATTATTAATGTTCTCACTTGTGTTGCTTTTTTAAAATAAGCATCATAATATCAAGCAGATAATACATATGATCATAAAACTATTCTTCTTTTTGCTTCATCTCAAAATCACTCTTCCCTATTATTCATAAATAATTCATCCATACTTCAATATGTTTTTTCTGAATTATGACCAAATCTTATTCAATCATACCTTGATAGGTTTGTTGAAACTTCTGCTGGCATAACTATATAGTAAGTTGCTACTGCATATTTAGTCATAGGTAAACTTATCTCTTTTATTTCAGCTCATAATTCTTTTAATTTTTCTATTGCTTCTTCTACCCTAGCCCTTACTCATGACTCTAATCATTCCTCAAAATACTCTTTTGGTATTCATATTTTGTATCATTTTAAATCAGTTTTTTCCCATATCTTTGGGTCTATTATATCTTTTCAAGCCAAGCTTGTATTTTCTTTTTTATCTTCTCCGTTCATTATTTCATAAAGAAGTGCAGAGTCTTTTACTGTTTTTGTAAGTGTACCTGGACAATCTAAGCTTGATGCCATAGCCATAACCCCATATCTAGAGTTTCTACCATAACTTGGTTTAAATCATACAACTCAACACATTGCTGCTGGCTGTCTAATACTTCATCATGTATCTGTTCATAAAGCAGCTGGGGCTAATCATGCAGCAACACAAGCAGCACTTCATCCAGATGATCATCATGGTATTCTATTTGTTCCCCAAGGGTTTAGAGTAGTATTTAATGCTGAAGATTCTGATGTTGATCACATCGCAAATTCATCCATATTTACCTTACCTAAAGAGCTCATTCCAGATTCTTTAAGTCTTTCTACTACTGTAGAATTATATGGTGGTTTAAAATCTCTCAACATATTAGATCAACATGTTGTTGGTACTCCTTCTTCACAAAAAATATCTTTTAATGCTAATGGTACTCACATTAAAAAGCTTTCCTCGTTTTCATTTAATCAGTCTTTATTTATGTAGTTGTAAGATTTTACCTTATCATCATATTTTTCTATTCTATTTACAAAGTAATCAAACACCTCTTTAGAACTAGTTTTTTTATCTTTTATTAAAGCTATTATTTCTTCTAAACTTAAATCTTTAAAATTCATATTCTTTCTAATAATTAATTATAAAATATATTAACTTTACTATACTCATTTTTTTTTTTTTTTAAAGAAAAAATTAAAAAATATACTTTTTATATATTTTATTTGATTTATAATTTTATTTAGCTATACTTTATTTGCTTCCTAAAGGAAGCCTTTCCTTAGGAAGTAATATTTTACTTTCTAATTATCTTATATGAGAATATACTTATCCTTTAAAAATAAGGAGTATATATTTGCTTTCAGTGTTACTAAAAATAACACAAAAAAGAAAGCATGAAAAAAGAGAGGAGCGTAACCCTCTCTTTTTTCTATACTTTCCTCATCTTATATGAGTTACTTGTATTATATCAAACTTTTTTAAAAAAGCAAATTATTTTCTAACTTCTTTAAGTCTAGCAGCTTTACCAGTAAGATCTCTAATAAATTTAATAGATTTTCTTCTTACTTTAAATTGTCTAATTATATCTATTTTTTCTATTGTTGAAGAGTGTAGGGCAAATACTTTTTCTACACCAAATGCTCCAACTTTTCTTCTAACAGTAATTGTTCTTTCTAATTCTGATTTACCAGCAGTTTTAATAACTAAACCTTTAAATCTTTGAATTCTTTCTTTATTACCTTCTTTTATTTTTTGGTAAACTTCTACTTCCATTCAAGTTTTTATTTTTTCTCTACCTTCTTGTAAAAAATCACCTTGAATTTTTTTAATTAATTCACTATGTGTCATAATTTTTTTATCTTAAAATATAAACATCCTTTCAAAAACGCACATATCATATTAAAAAAGATAAAATTGTCAAATTTTTTTATTACTTTTTGTTTTTTCTTCACTTTTCAATACCCATCACTTATATAAAAGTAATTCCAAAAACAAGCATTAATTTTATTTAACAATAATTTTTTTCTTTTTTTATATGTTTTATGATGCTTTAACATTCATAAATATGAATTTATTATAGATATAAAATCTGTTTGTAATTCTAAATCAATTTTATTATTATTTTTTATTAATCTATTATTTAGTTCTTCTATTTTTTTATAAAAATACCCTATTGTTCTTTTTCTAATATATGTTCTATGTGGTTTTATATATACACCTAAAAATAATACACCTTTTGTATAATGCTGTAAATATATTTTTTTCGGATGCAAACTTAGTCATAATTCTTGTTGCAAGTAAGTATTTATTTTAGAGACTAATTTTTTTAATTTTTCTTTATTATTATCTATAATAACAAAATCATCTACATATCTTCAATAATATTTTATTTTTAACTCTTTTTTTATGTATTTATCAAAATGCATTAAGTATATATTTGAAAATAATTGACTAGTAAGGTTTCAAATTGGTAATCAACATCATTTATTTGCAAAAAATAGACTTTTATTTTTGGGTAATCATATATAATCAGATCTTTTTCATTTAAATATCCCATTTTTTGTTGGATTATTGTATATTACTTTTTTTATGAGAGAAAATAGAAACTCCCCCTGCTCACTATTGTTTACTTTCCCCCTCATTGAGGGGGAGAATACTTTAGTAATTACATTAGGGGGAGATTTTAATTCTTTTCATATTATCTTATATAATATATCCTTGTTCATACTCATAAAATATCATGATATATCTAATTTAAGAATGTAGCAATCTTTTCTATAATTATCACTACAGCTTCTAATAAATTTTTGTAATCTTTCTATTCAAAAGCTTGTTCATTTATATTTTCTACAACTATAACTATCATAGATAAATTGCTTTTCAAAAATTGGTGATATATAATTATATATTAAATGATGTACTATTCTATCTCTAAAATTTCATGCAAATATTTCTCTTTTTACTGGATGATTTTGTATAAAATAAATACTTTCTCATACTTCATAAGTATTATTTAATAATTCATTATACAGTTTTATCAAATTTTCTTCTAAATTAAATTCAAATTCTAATTGATTGATTGTATTTCTTTTATTTCTTCTTGCTTCATAATATGAAGCAAATAAGTCATGTAATAATTTTTGATTATTCATATGTTCTTTTATAAAAAAAAGTAAATATAAAAATAAACCTACAATTATTTGTAAGTTTATTTTTATATTTATCCTTTATACACCTAACACTGAATCCGTTAGACTTATTCCGACTATTGCGGTTCAATGTATCGTTATTCCGATTCAGGTTCACTCATCTACCATTAGATCCACTTACACTAGATGCCCACAAGTTCGTATTGTTACCACGATTGTTGAAGCTAACTCCATCAGTATTACGGTTACCTGCAAGAGGCTTGGGTAATCTCTTGATTTGTAAATATATCTATTTTTAAAATATATTTATCTTTTACTACTAGAAAAATAAAATTTTCCAGTGGATTACTAG
>CAYFPB010000024.1:0-14712 GCA_964344895.1 uncultured Candidatus Peribacteria bacterium
TATCTACTTGTAAGGACTTGACTTTATTATTATAGAAAACCTAAAGTGTTAAGATTGAGCAATGTGAAATTGACATAAATTTACAACTACATGATGATGACGTTTTGTATTAAATAATGATGGTAATATTTGAATTTGAACAACAGCACCAAGTGAAAAATTAGAAGTAAAATGATGAAATATAAAAGTTACAAGGGATGCAACATATGTATGATCTTGGACACAAGCTATATCTCATGGATCACCTGATAATTATTGAAGTTACTACTTTGTTCCATCATTAGCTACAGCAGACTTTGCTATTACAGATAAAGATCGGAATCAAAGATTTCTAGTTAAGAATAATGGTAATGTATGAATTTGAACATCATCACCATGAGATATGCTAGAGGTTCAAAATAGAACAAATGGAAGGGATTCTTCAATAAGTATATACAAAGCTAATTGAAGTGATACAGATAAAGCAAGTATAAAAATAGGTTATGATGCAGCAGCAAACCTTGAAATATCTAGGAGTAGAGCAAATGCAGATATAAACTATGTATCAAACCAATCATGAGCAGATCAAATATTTACAACAACATGAGCAGGTAATTTTGTATATACTAATGGTAATGTATGAATTTGAACAACTAGTCCTACAGAAAAATTACATGTTAATTGAAATATAAACTTAAATTGAGGTTCAGTAAAAAATCATGGTGATATATTTTGGGGAGTATTATCTTTACATACTTGAGAATTCAAAACTAGCCTTGGTTCATCATGAACAGTTACAATACCAGCTGAATGAGCTATATCATGTCATACATGATGAGATGCATGTATAAAAAAGTTTACAGCAGATCAATGGGCAATAGAGTTTACAGTTTCAGGTATCTGAGCAGGGCCAACTGATTTTCCTTGAAGCTTTGCTTGTTATGCAACTTCAGCTTGAGATAATGAAGTAAAACTATCATGATATTTAGAATGATGGTGACAATGAGCTGTTTCAGTTAAGACTGATAATAATTGACATTGTTACTGATCAACAAGTGGTTGTGCTGTTGTATATGTAAAAGATGATAATTTATCACATGACTCTTATTGAGTAATATGTAGAAAACTTTGGTAAAAATATAAAAAAGACATAGAATAATATTTCTATGTCTTTTTTAGTTGAAATATATATAAAGTATATAAAAAGATTTGCAAAAATTATTTTTTTGGGTATATTTGTATATAAGTTTATTCATTAATTGTTTTATTATGACAAAAGAGTATTATACAAGTAAAGAATTTAGAGAAAAAATAAAGGAATCTATACATAAAAATTGAGATGTATTAAAACAAGAGATAGAAAAGGAAAGAAAGTATGTAAATAATGGAAAAGAAATGTATGTTTAATATAAAATATTCAAAGGAAGCATTTTTAAGTGTTGATAAATTTATTGTATATTTAAAAAAATATTATAAAAATATATATTTTGATACATGAATAATAAATGAAGATCAAATAGTAACAAATTATGTGCTAAAAACAGAAGAACTTTTTGATGAAATAATTAATGTTATTGAAAGTACTATAAATAAAAAAGTATTTTGAGAAATAACTTATAAAAATAATAATAAAACTGAATCAAGGTTAGTTGTAAAAGTTAGAAGCTATATAATAGTAGTTATTTTGGAAAAACAAGATTTAGATATAGATGTAAAAAACATTACTATTACTTAGTATATTTAAAAAGACATAGAATATTATTTCTATGTCTTTTTAGTTAAAATATATATAAAGTATATAAAAAGATTTGCAAAAAAATGATAAGTGTATATATTGGTATTGAGTTTAATGAAAAATAGAAAGAAATATGGAGAAAACAAAGGAAGTATTTGATAATTGGAATCAGCAAAAACAAATAATTGATTTAAAGGGAAAATGTAAAAGAGTTAAAGCTGGAGAAATATGGCTTTGTAAAATATGAGTAAATATATGATGAGAAATATCAAAGGATTGAAAGTTTTCTAGACCAGTATTAGTTGTTTCAAATAAATTATGATGAGATTTAGTTTGAGTTATCCCTTTAACTACTGTATATAGAAGAGAAAATGATAAGTACTTGTTAGAGTTAGAGAACTATAAAAAATATTGATTGAAAAAGAAAAGTTATTTATTATTAAACCAATTTAAAATTTTAAGTTTAAAGAGATTAGAAAGAAAATTAAATTGATATATTTTGAAAAAACACTTTATACCACTTATTTCTACTAATAAAGTAAATTATTATTTAAATAAATATATTTTTATATTAAAATAAAAAAAGAACCTCTAACAGAATAAATTCTTTAGAGGGGGGGAGATGTAAAATCTCACTTGTATAAGTATTATATAAAAAACTAATACAAAAGTCAAATTTAAAAATTAGAGAAAATTATGGAGAAAACAATAAAGAAATTTTTTGAGGTATATAAAACCTTTCCAGAGTCTTATAATTGACAGAGATATTTAACAGTAAGTAATTGAAAAAAAATATTTTTTAATTTATTTATAAAAAAATATTGATTAAAATGAGATGTAACTAAGTATAGTAATCAGGATATATTAAGAAGAATTAGGATGGTAGAGTTTTTTGATTGGATAACAAAAAATTTTAATATAAGAAAGATAGAAAAAAATAAATATATTATAGAAACTATATTTTTTAGAATGGTTATAGTTGAAACAAAAAAGAAAAAATTAGAGTTACTAAGTTTTTATAATTATAAGTAATTTAAACAAAAAAAAAATACCCCTGTGCAGTATCTTTCAACTGTAGTGAACGAGGTATTTCTAAATGTCTTAAAGACAGAGTAATTTTATTTGTATTTATACAAAAGTCAAATTTAAAAATTAACTAAAAATAAAATGATATCATATATAACAGGAAAGATAATAGACTTAGATTTTACTGAGCTTACAATACTTACTCAAGGTGGAGTAGGTTATGAAATAGGGATAAATGAGCTTACATATTCAAAAATAGCATTGGATGAGGAGGAAAAGATGTATATTTATCATCATATAACAGAAAATAATCAAACATTATTTTGATTTTTGGATAAGTCAGAGAAAAAAGTATTTAAAGAGCTAATAAAGATTTCTTGAGTATGAGGGAAAGTAGCTATGCAAATACTATCTTTAGGTATAGAAAGATTACTAGTAGCTATACAAGGAGAGGATAATAAAACAATAGAGGGAATAAAGTGAATCTGAAAAAAAATGGCAGAAAAAATTATTCTTGAATTAAAGGATAAAGATTTTGGTATAATAGTAACAAGCTCAGAGACAATAAAAAAAGCAAATACTCTTCCAGCTGACTTACAAGTATCTATAAAATCAACACTTACAAATATGTGATACAATCCTCGTGATATAGATAGAGTTATAGCAGAATTACCAGAAGACAAAACTGATGCCTGAGAGATTATACCATATGTGATAAAAGAGTTGAGTTAGGGATTTTTACTTATTAAAAAACAAAAATATGAGTTTAGAAGTTATTTTAATAATAATAGTAACCTTGCTTTTGTGAGTAATAGTTTACTTATTAACTAGACAAACATGAGGAGGGCAAGCAGTTGATACAACAAATATAAAAATGCTACAAGATCAAATAATAGCATTGAATAAAAGTCTTGATTATAAGCTTAGTGAGTCAAATAGAAATACACAGAAAAACTTTGATACAAATACAAAGATAAACATGCAGGCAAATGATAAGATAGAAGAAATAACAAAAAAACTAACAAGCTTGGAAGAAACAAATAAACAAATAAAAGATATTTGATGACAATTGGAAGGACTTGAAAGAGTACTAAAAAATCCAAAACAAAGAGGAATATTATGAGAATATTTTTT
Source organism: uncultured Candidatus Peribacteria bacterium (assembly GCA_964344895.1). Taxonomy (GTDB): domain Bacteria; phylum Patescibacteriota; class Gracilibacteria; order BD1-5; family UBA6164; genus UBA6164. The sequence continues at coordinate 3,875 of CAYFPB010000024.1, forward strand.
AGAAAATGTATTAAAAAATATTCTACCACCATGAAACTTTGAATTACAGTATTCTTTTAAAAATTGAGAAATTGTAGATTGAGTAATATTTGTAAAAGACAAGATAATACCAATAGACTCTAAATTTTCTCTAGAAAATTATAATAGAATAATATCAGAAGATAATGAAGCAACAAAAGAACTACTTGTAAAAGAATTTAGAAATGATTTAAAAAAGAGAATAGATGAAACAGGTAAGTATATACGTCCAGAAGAATCAACAATGGAATTTGCTTTTATGTTTATACCAAGTGAATGAATATATTATGACTTACTTGTAAATAAGGTATGAAGCTTAAAAGTAAATACAGTTGATTTAATAGAGTATGCATTTAAAGAAAAAAAAGTAATTATAGTAAGCCCTACAAGCTTTTATGCTTATCTTCAAACAGTATTGCAATGACTTAGAGCATTACAAATAGAAGAAAAAGCTCAAGATATACAAAAACAAGTTGAAAAACTAGGAAAACACTTAAAAGCTTATGAAGAATATTTACAAAAACTAGGCTGAACACTAGGTACAACAGTGAATCATTATAATAATGCATACAAAAAGTTTAATATGGTTGAAAAAGACATTGTTAAAATAGTGTGAAAAACAGATAATACAGAACAATCTATGATACAACTAGATAGGCCTGATACAGACTAAATAGGGAATAAATAATAAAAATTAGTTAAAATATTATGTTAACTAATTTTTATTATTTGCTAAATATAAAAACTATTGTTTAACTTAAAAGAAAAAGTGATAAAAAATCTATTTATAGATAAGAAATAAACTTTTTTAACAATTTAAAAACTTTTTTTAACACAACTGTTCTAAAATTTGTAGCATAAATTAAAAAAATGATTAAATTATTTTAAGTCTCATTTATAAAATTAAAAGTTAGTAAAAATAAATTTTATGATTGAATAACTGTATTAAACTTAAAAATAATATTTTATTTGAAAAATGGAAAAATTATGGAATTAAAAGTAATAAAAACAAGAGAAGGAGATTTAATAAATTTTGATAGATCTAGAATAGAAAGAGTAATAGAAAAAGCATCAGAATCAGTATGAGAGTTTGATCAATTTTTTATTGAAGAAGTAACAGATAGAGTAGAAGATAGATTAAAAGAAATAATAATAAACTCTGATGGAACTGAATTTATAACAGTAGAAACAGTTCAAGACCAAGTAGAAAGAGAATTAATGGAATCTGGACATTTTGAAGTAATGAAAAACTTCATTATATACAGAAATGAAAGAAATAAAAAAAGAGAACAAGCAAAACAAAGTGTTGAGAAAAAATTAGAGAAACATATATTTAAAATAAAAAAATCTGACTGAACAAAAGAAAACTTTGATAAAGAAAAAGTAAGAAAAACATATAAAATTGTATCTTACTGATTAGCTAGAAAATGTAGATTTGAAGAAATTAATGATAGTCTGAAAAAGTATATAGTAGAATGAATGAAAACTTCTGATATTACTAAAATGCTTATTAAATCAGCTATAGACCTTATAAGTGTAGAAAATACTTCTTGGCAGTTTATAGCTTGAAGATTAGCTTTAATAGATCTTTATAAAGAAGCTTCTAATAATAGAGGTATGGATATTAAAAAAATTTATGAAGCTAAACATTATAAAGCATTATTTGATGAATATGTTAAAAAAGGGTTATATTCAAAAGACTTTTATGACTACTATAGTGAAGAAGATATTATAGAAGCATGAAAATACCTTAAAAAAGAATATGACTTTGACTACAACTATACAACTATGATGATGTATAGAAAAAGATATTTATTAAATCCAAACAAAGTAGTAAAAGAATTACCACAAGAAATGTATATGAGTGTAGCTCTATTTTTAGCTATGCCTGAACCAAAGGAAAAAAGACTAGATGTAGCTAAAAAAATCTATGAATATTGTGCTACTTGAAAAATCTCACTACCAACACCAACTCTATTAAATGCTAGAACAAATTTCCATCAATTATCAAGTTGTTTTAAATTCAATATTGATGATGATCTAAGAGCAATATATCATTCTATAGAAAATATGGCTCAAGTATCAAAATATGGATGAGGTATATGAGTATATCTTTGAAATATTAGATCAAAATGAGGTTATATCAGATGAGTTAAATGAGCAGCTGGATGAGTAAATCCTTGGATAAAAGTAATAAATGATACAGCTGTAGCTGTAAATCAATTATGAGCAAGAGCATGAGCTATATCTGTAACACTTGATGTTTTTCATAGAGATATTTTTCACTTTTTAGACTTACAAACAGAAACATGAGATATTAGATCAAAAGCATTTGATGTATTTCCTGCTGTAACTTTTCCTGATTTATTTATGGAAAGAGTTGCTAATTGAGAATCTTGGACTCTTTTTGATCCTAAAGAAATTAGTGATAAAACAGGTAAAAAATTACAAGATCAATTTTGAGCAGATTTTGAAAAATTTTATGTTGAATGTGAAAACAATAATAAATTAGAATTAAAAGAAGTAGTAGATGCTAGAGAGTTATTTAAAACATACCTAAAAGCTACAGTTGAAACAGGTATGCCTTATGCATTCTTTAGAGATACTGTAAATGCTTTAAATCCAAATAAACATGCTGGTAATGTATACTCAACACAACTTTGTGTAGAAATATGTCAAAATACTAGTACTTCTAAGTTTGTAGAAGAAGCTTTAGAAGATGGAACTATAGTAATTAAATATGAACCAGGAGATAGTGTTGTTTGTAACTTAGCTTCTATAAATGTAGCAAAAGTAAATACTGATGAGGATATAAAAAAAGTAATACCTATTGCTATGAGAGTTTTGGATAATGTAATAGACTTAAATTTCTATCCAATAAAAGAAGCTGAAAATACAGCTAAAAAATATAGATCAGTATGATTATGATTTTTAGGTTTAGCTGAGTATTTAGCAACAAATAAACTTGCTTATGACTCAAAAGAAGCTAGATCTGTTACAGATAAATTATTTGAAAAATATACATATAGAACACTTAAAGCTTCAAACAAATTAGCAAAAGAAAGATGAACTTATGAGGTATATGAATGATCAGAGTGGTCAAAATGAATACTTATTTGAAAAGATGCTGAGTGGTTTAAAGCCAATTCAGATATGAGTAATAAGTGGTTAAAATTAATAGATAAAATTAAAGAGCACTGAGTAAGGTTTGCTTATCATCTAGCACCAGCTCCAAATACTTCAACAGCACTTGTTGTAGGTACAACAGCATCAATTCTACCTATTTATAAAAAATACTTTGTAGAAACAAATGCTATTGCTCCTTCTGTAAATGTAGCACCAAATCTAAATGAAGAAAACTTCTGGTATTACAAAGAATATGTAAATATGAATATGAATGATGTTATAGATATGGTTTCAACAGTATATAAATGGATAGATCAATCAATATCATTTGAATGGATGATTAACCCAGAACAAACATCACCAAGAGAACTGTATGAATACTATATGAAAGCTCATAAACAATGAATAAAAACAGTTTATTATGTTAGATCAATGAGTCTAGAAGTAAAGAGTTGTGAAAGTTGTAGTTGATAATTTAGAATTTAATTGATATTTGTAGATGTTAGATCCCCAAAAACTTAGTAAACAAGAATATTATTCAGAAGTTTATGAATGGACTATTTGTAAAGAAAAAATACATAATTGATCAGAAGTAGAGAAAAAGCTTTATAAAAAAGAAATTTCAATAAAATTATGACAAATTTGGTGGTATTATGTATGAATTAATATATGAAAGGAAATATGAAAAACTGAACCTTTTACTAGACCATGTATTATAATAAATAATAATATTTGAAGTGGTTTGGTTTGAATATTTCCTATATATTGATGATATAAATATAAGGATAGATATGTATATAAAATAGAAGATTATAAAAAATATTGACTTACAAAAGAGAGTTATATTTTATTAAATCAGTATAAAACTATTTCTATAAAGAGATTAATAAAAAAAATTAATGATAAAGATAAAGTTCCATTAGTGACTAGTATTGAGTTGGAGCAGATGATAATAAGATTTAAAGATTTTTTTTAAAAAAAATATCCCTTTCTAAAAAAAATTAGAAAGGGTGGTGGGATAAATCCCTAAACAACATAGTTGTTACTAGTATTATATTATATTATATTATTTTTGCAAATTTTTATTTAATTTTTTTTGTAATTTTTTGTATAATTTAAAAAAATAAACATGCTAACAAAACAAGAACAAGAGGAGTTACTATTTTTTGCTAACAAAGTAGCAAATGTACATGGTCCTGAACATAGGGAATATATAGAAATAAACTCTATTTTATGTAATATAGAAAATATAGATTTAACTGAATCTGATTTTGAAAGATTAAGAGAATTAACTCATGGTTATGATGTTCCTGAATGAGCATGTAAGGCTCAAACAAGATTGTTAAATCTAATGAAAAAAATGGATAATTGAGAGTAGAAAATATAAATATAACAAAAATACACCACTATATATAGTGGTGTATTTTTGTGATTAAATACTAGATATAGTAGTTTGTTTTAAAAAAAGTTATAAAAAAGTTTGCAATATACTAGATGTTGTATATAGTATGAATTACTATATACTAGATGTAGTGGTTTTATTTAAAAATAATATAATATATAAAATGGCAGTATTTAAAATACAAAAAAGAAATGGTAATATAGTTACTTTTGATAGACAAAAAATAGAAGATGCTATTAAAAAATCAATTAAAGCTACAGGATGAGAAGACTTTTCTCATATACCTTTTATTACAAATATGGTAATAACTTTAGTTAAAGCAAAAACTGGTAAGTCTATACCAACTGTAGAATTATTACAAGATGAGATAGAAGAAGTTTTAATAAAAGAATGACATGATGAAGTAGCAAAGGCTTTTATACTATATAGAGAAAAAAGAAATGAAGCAAGAAATGATAAAAATGTGGTAGTAGAAGTAGGACAAAGTATGGAAGAATATTTAGAAAAATTAGATTGGAGAGTAAATGCTAATGCTAACTCATGATACTCTTTATGATGAATGATATTAAATCTTTCATGAAAAGTAACAGCTAATTATTGGTTATCACATGTATATCCATCTGAAATATGAAACCTACATAGAAATGCAGATTTTCATATTCATGACTTAGATATGTTTTGTTGATATTGTGCAGGGTGGAGCTTGAGAGCTTTGCTTGAAGAATGATTCAATTGAAGTGATAATAGAATAGATTCAGCACCTGCAAATAATTTGCAAGCAGCAGTAAATCAGATGATAAATTTTCTATGAACTTTACAAAATGAGTGGGCATGAGCACAAGCTTTTTCAAGCTTTGATACATACCTTGCTCCATATGTTCATAAGTATAAAAAAGAAGTAAAGCAAGAATTAGAAGATCTATGAGTAAAATTTAAAACAAAAGAAGACAAAAAGAAATATATATACCAAAAAACATATAAGTATGTATATCAACAAATGCAAAATTTTATATTTTGATTAAATGTACCAAGTAGATGGGGAACACAAACACCATTTACAAATATAACTCTTGATTGGACTCCACCAGAAGATTTAAAAGACAAAGCTTTATTTTTGTGAGGTATAGAAAAATGATACTATGAGAAAAAATATGGAGAACTAGAAGATGAGATGAAAATAATAAATAGAGCTTTAATTGATGTATATGTTAAGTGAGATAATAAAGGAAGAGTATTTACTTTTCCAATACCAACTTATAATATTACAGATGACTTTCCATGGGATGATCCAGATATAGATAGTTTATTTGAAATGACGGCTAAGTACTGATTACCTTATTTTCAAAACTTTGTATGAAGTCAGTTTAAAAGAGAAAAGACTGAGGATTGAACATACAAAACAGTGGAAAATCCAGATGCTTACAAACCATGAGCAGTTAGATCTATGTGTTGTCGTTTACAACTAGATTTAACTCAACTAGAAAAAAGATGATGATGATTATTTTGATCAGCAGAAATGACTTGAAGTATATGAGTAGTTACTTTAAATATGGCTAGATTATGATATACTCATAAAGGTGATAAAGAGGCTTTTAAAAAACAAGTAGAGTATTTAATGGAACAAGCAAAAATATCTCTAGAGTTAAAGAGAAAAACAATTAGTAAGTGGTTATGAGAATGACTATATCCATATACATATAGATATTTAAGGAGTTTTAGAAATCATTTTTCTACCATATGATTAAATGGAATGAATGAGGCTATTATAAACTTTACAAATGGTAAAGAGGATATATCAAGTGACTGGTGAAAAGAGTTTGCAACTCAAATGATTGATTTTATGAGAGATAAATTAAAAGATTATCAAGAAGAAACATGAAATCTATATAACCTAGAAGCAACACCAGCAGAGTGAACTACTTACAGATTTGCAAAAGAGGATAAAAAACAACTTCCAAATATAGTTCAAGCATGAACTGACAATGCTCCATATTATACAAACTCTTCTCAACTACCTGTATGATTTACAGATGATGCCTTTGAGGCACTTGAAGAACAAAATGAGCTTCAATGTAAATATACATGATGAACAGTACTTCATTTATACATGTGAGAAAGACTAGAAACAAGTGATAGTTGTAAAAAATTTGTAAAAACAGTTATATCAAATTATCAATTACCATATATAACAATATCACCAACTTTTTCTATATGTCCTAAGCATTGATACATACAGGGGGAACATGATTACTGTCCAAAATGTGATGAGGAAATATGATATGAGTGAGAAAAATATGATGTTAAAGAAAGGGAAGTTTATACTCAGAAATAACCCCCCACCTAGCCTTCCCCTAGCAGGGGAGGAATAAGAAGTTTCCCTCCTGCCAGGGAGGGATTAAGGTAGGGGTAAATTTATAATTCTAACCAAAAATAAAAATGGAAAATAATAATTTGCAGAGAACTAGATGTCAAATATATACAAGAGTTATGGGATACCATAGACCAGTATCTAGTTTTAATATATGAAAAAAATCAGAGTTTTATTCAAGAGAATATTTTAAAGAAACTAATTGTTAGATTATGCAAATAACTTGATTAACAAAGTTTTCTTTGATAGATTACCCTGGGGAAATAGCTTGTATAGTATTTACCCCTGGATGTAATTTTAGATGCTCATATTGCCATAATAGTGAGTTTGTGTTGCCTGAAAAAATAAAAAATATAGACATATTGAAACAAAAAATGTTTTTTAATTTTTTAGAAAAAAGAAAAGGCTTATTGACATGAGTGAGTATATGTTGATGAGAACCAAGTCTTCAAAAAGACTTGGTCTCTTTTTGCCAAGAAATAAAAAAAATGTGATTTTTAGTAAAATTAGATACAAACGGAAGAGACCCAGATTTATTAAAAGAGCTACTAGATAAAAAAATTGTTGATTATATAGCAATGGATATAAAAGAAGATATAGACAATTTTTGAAAACTATCAAAAACAAAAGAAAAACCACAGAAATATATAGAATCAATAAATATAATAAAAAATTCAAATATAGATTATGAATTTAGAACAACAATTGTAAAATGATTTCATGATGTTATTATGTTAGAAAATATTGCAAAAATGATAAAGTGATCAAAGAACTATTATTTACAAAACTTTAGAACCTGAAATACCTTAGATAGAGACTTTAATTGATGAAAATTTAGTGAAAAAGAATTATTAATTTTTAGGGATTTAGTAAGTAAATATGTAAAAAATATTTGAATAAGAAATTAAAAAGACTATAATGAGTTAAGTTTTAATTAATAAATAAAAAATATGTATTGTATAAACTGTTGAAATGATGATACTAGAGTAATTGATTCTAGAACAAGTGATGATGGAAAATCTATAAGAAGAAGGAGAGAGTGTGGTGTTTGTCATAATAGATTTACTACTTATGAAAAAAGAGAAGCCCTAGCTTTGATGGTAGAAAAAAATTGAAATAAAAAGGAAAGATATAATAGAGCAAAGTTGGAAGATTCTATTATGAAAGCTACAAATAAAAGAAATGTAAGTATATTAAAAATAAATGATTTAATCAGAAATTTAGAATTAAAATGGTCAACAAAAACAGAAATCACATCAAAACAAATATGAAATGATGTATTAAAAGGTTTAACTATACTTGATGAAGTATCTCTAATTAGATATGCTTCAGTACACCTAAAATTTGAAACAAAGGATGACTTTGTAAAATTTATAAATAAAAATTAATATTAAATGTATAAAAGAGCTGACGTTAAGGTATGATTTGCATGTAATAACCATTGTAGTTTTTGTGTACAATGAGATAAAAGATATAAATTTGCTCCAAGAAAATTGGAAGAAATAAAAGAAATACTTGATGAAGAGTATAAGCAGGGAGCTAGATATGTAGTTTTTACATGATGAGAGCCAACAGTTCATCCTGATTTAGTTGAAGCTGTTAGCCATGCAAAAAATATATGATTTAAACAAATACAAATACAATCAAATGGTACAAACTTTGATAAAATAGATTATGTAAAAAAGCTTATAGAAGCTTGAGTAACAGAGTTTAGTCCAAGTATACATTGATTTATTAGAGATACTCATGATAAACAAGTATGAACACCTTGAGCTTGGGATAGGGTAGTAAAATGACTAATAAATCTAAGAAAATTAAAACAAATTATTATTATTAATTCAGTAATAACTAAGGATAATTATAAGGAAATTCCAAAATTAGCAGAGTTATTAATCAAATTAAAAGTAAACCAGTTTCAATTTGCATTTGTTCATATTTTATGAAGTGCAGATAAAAATAAACAAACAGTTGTAGCTAGAAAAACAGATGTATTACCATATGTACACAAAGCTCTAGACTTAGCTAAAAAAGCTAAAATTCCAGCTTATACAGAAGCAATACCATACTGTTTAATGCAATGATATGAGTGGGCAATAGCTGAAAATATAATGCCTGAAACAACAGTACATGATGCTGAATATGTTATTGAAAGTTATGCTGATTATAGATGGAGTGATTGAAAAGTGAAAGCTGAAAAATGTAAATCTTGTAGTAAATATCAGTATTGTGAATGACCCTGGAAAGAATATCCTGATATGTATTGATGGGATGAATTCAAACCTATAGAGTAATGATATAACCCATCCCCCTTTCAGGGGACTTCCCTTAAAAAGGGAAGAATAAAAAGTAGAATATAGTTTTTTAACAAAAATTTTACATAAATAAAAAAAAAATAGTGATTTTTTTTAATAAATAGTTATATTTTTAAAATCTTAATTTTAATAAAATAAAAGATGACAGAACAAATGATAGCAAACTTGATCTTTAACCCAAAAGGTAATGATGAAGTAGCAAATAGAACAATAATAAAATGAAACACTACATGATTATTTCAATTAAATGCAACAAAATATTCATGGGCTAAATCTTTATATCAAGTTATGATATGAAATTTTTGGGTACCTGAAAAAGTATCAGGACTTTGAGAAGATGCAGTACAATTTAAATCTGCTTTGAGTGAAGATGAAAGAAGAGCATATAAATGAATACTATCTTTTTTGATATTTCTTGACTCAATACAAACAGTAAATCTACCAAATTTTAATGACTATGTAACTGCTCCTGAGGTAAACTTAATATTATCAATACAAGCTTACCAAGAGGCAATTCATTCTCAATCTTATGCTACAATGCTTGAAACTATAGTTGATTCAAGTGAAAGAGATGAAATATACTATTTTTGGAGAACAGATAAACACTTACTTGAAAGAAATGAGTTTATAGGATGAATCTATCAAGATTTCATAGACAATCCTAGTGATGAGAATTTTTTCAGAGGTATTATTTGAAACTTTTTACTAGAAAGTATCTACTTTTATAATGGTTTTGCATTCTTTGATACTCTTGCTGATCAAGGTAAAATGGTAGCAACAGATAGAATGATTAACTACATAAGAAGAGATGAATTAACACATGTAACTATTTTTGCTAACTTATTAAAAGAGATCAAAAAAGAGTTCCCAGATATGTACAATGAGCAAGTAATTCTTGATATGATGGATACAGCAGTTAAGCAAGAAATAAAATGGTCTAAACATATTCTTGGTAAAAAAATCATAGGTATGAGCCATGAAAATATAGAAAACTATACAAAATGGCTAGCAAATGAAAGATTAAATATGTTAGGTATAAAACCATTATATGATCATGTTGTTACAAATCCATACAAACACTTAGACAGACTTCAAGACCAAAATGCAGAAAAATGAAATTTCTTTGAATCAACAGTTACAAACTATGCTCAATCAAGTGCAATGAACTGAAGTTGGGATTTTTAAAAAAATCAAGTAATTTTTTACTTGATTTTTTTTTATATTAGTTAGATTAGAATTAATAGCAATTAACCAATAAATTATGAAAAAACTACTAACAAACACAACAAAGTCAGCTTACAAGTGAATCATATTCTGAACATTTTTCTGACTAACAGTTTTCTCAGTAGCCTATGCAGCCAGCATTACTTCAACAACAGATCCAACAGTAAGTAGCTGAGATAGCATTACAGCTAGTTGGTATCAGGATGTAAATGATAAGCTATGAGGTATAAGTGTTAGTGGGGGGAATGTTGGGATTGGGACAAGTAGTCCAAGTAATAAGTTACATATTAGTTGATGAACTTTAGCTATATGAGAACTTTCATCAAATAATAATAATGTTTGGAAATTATATACTTACTCTAATAATAATGATAATCTAGAATTTAAT
>CAYFPB010000025.1:0-14192 GCA_964344895.1 uncultured Candidatus Peribacteria bacterium
TTTGTGTTTTTTTGTGTAAAATTTTCACGTTAGGAAGAAAAGAGCCATCTTTTTTTGACTTTTTTTCAAAAACAAAAAAATATCCCCTTTCTCTACTTAAAATTTTCAGAAAAGCAATACATTAACATATTATAATATGTTAATGTATTGCTTTTCTTACTTTAAAAGACTGTATTACAATGTACTACAGTCTTTTTTCTATAAAACTTAATAAATTTTTCTCAAATACTTTTTTATCAAAATTCATAGCATGTTTTCTAATAGCTTTATAATCAAACACTTTCCCTTCAAAATCCTCTATAGTTTTATTTAGACTATCTATACTTTGTTCTTCAAAAAATACTCATGTTGTTCAAGGGATTACAGTTTCTAATGCTCATCATTTTTTGTATGCTATTACAGGGGTTCAACAGGACATTGCCTCAACTGGGACAAGTCAGAAGTCCTCTTCTGGTGGAAATATAAAAGCTTTTGCATTGGTATATAAGTCTTTTGTTTCTTCTCTTGAAATATTTAGTTTCCATTCAATATTTGATTTTGATTTATTTTTTAATTCTTTATACAGTTTGTTATCAGTATTTGTTACTAGAATTATTTTTTTCTTATTTTTATTAAAAGCATCAACTATTAAATCAAACTTTTTGTATGGAATACATCTTCATACATATAAATAGTAATCTTGTTTTTCACTAGAAAAATTAAAGCTTTCTACATTTACACATGGATAAATTACCTCTGATTCCCTGTTGTAATATTTTTTTATTCTATTTGCTGTATTCTTTGAATTTGCTATAAAATAATCAGGCCTCTGAGCTGCACAAAAATCCCATTTTCTTAGATTGTGAACTATTTTTGGCATAAGCCATTTTCAAACCTTATTAAAAATTCAAAATTCCATATAACTTAAATACTCGTGATAATGTGACCAAAAATATCTAGTAGGAGTATGACAATAACATATTTGCAAAGCTTCAGGTTTAGTAATTACCCCTTTACTCTCAGCACTAGTGCTAGTTATAACTATATCATATTCACTTAAATCAAAACTTTCAAAAGCATAAGGTCTTAGAGTTAAAGCAAGTTTATGTGATTTATTTAAAAAAGGAATATTTTGAATAAAACTTGTAGTTATCTTCCTTCCTTTAAACACAGGATTTTTATCCTGAAAAAATACAGAGCTAAAAACATCAGCCTGAGGAAAAATCTCAAGCAATTGTTTTAACACAAGCTCAGCTCATCACCAATCTTTTATCCAATCACAAACTATTGCTACTTTTTTTCAATCCATTATTTTATTTTTTATAAATTATTTTTCATAACAGTTATGAAAAATTAAAACTTTGCATTTTTAAAATTATTTTATAATATAAGCTATATATTATATCTCACTTAAAATTATGCAAATTTTTTGAATAAAATTAAATAAATTAACATACAATTCATTTCTAGGAAACTTGATAAAACTAGAAAAACAAACCATAGTTTTTACACCAAACCCTGAAATACTTTTAAAGACAAAAACAGATAAAGAATTTTGAGAATTATTAGACAAAGCTAATTACCTAACTCCAGATGGAATATGATTATACATTGCTTTTCAAATATTAGATAATAAATTTTGAGCACTCATAAATACACTACTGTTACCCTACTACTTCTTTAATCTATTTTTTAGAAGAAAATATTTGTATAAAAAATATGGTGATAGAATATGTGGAAGTGACCTGACAAAAGATATAGTCTTAAAGTCAGAAGAAAACTGAATCAAAGTTACTATTATTGATCTATACAACCCAACTGATCTAAAAAAAGTAGAATCTCAAAAAGTATTCCCTGAACTAATAAAACAAAAATTCCCAAAACTAGAGTTTGATTATTTCATTTATGAAGCATCTAAAAAACAAGAGATTATTGAGAATATTAAAAATTCAAAATCAAGTATACTATTCTCTACTCTATGAATGAAATCTCAAGAAGAATCTGTAATAGAAGTAATGGAAACATGCCCTAATATAAAACTATGACTAGGAATTTGATCAAGTTTTGACTATTTCATTTGATTCCAAAAAAGAGCACCTAAAGCCCTTAGATCTATATGACTTGAATGGCTTTATAGACTAATAACTTGACCTAGAAAAATAGACAGATTAAAAAGACTTTATAATGCAATTATAGTGTTTGTTTGGGAAGTATTGAAAGAAAAAAAAAAGAAAAACTAAAAGATATCCTTTAGTTTTTCTTTTACTTCCTGGACTTCTGAAACTCTTTGTAAATATTTTATAGGAGTTGATATTAGCTCAACAAATTCATCATAATCACTTCAAAATGGTCTTCTGGGGGATACAACCATATAATATTTTCAATTATAATCAAACTCTCAATCATATTTTGATCTTTCAAATCAATCTTTATCTCACTCTATAGCTTCTAAACTTTCAAATATTTTTTTATCCTTTCCTCTTTCTTCTTCTGTTTTATAAACCATTAAAAAAGTAGCAATTTTCATATTTATTACCATTTTTAAATCATCAGAATACTCTATTTTATATTGTTCACTTTCTAAGTATTCTTCAAAAGGCCTTCTTCATTCTCACTCAATAGCTTCTACTGTACGAGAAATACTTAACAACATAGAGCTTCACATTTTTTGACAATCCTTAAAAAGTATTCAAAAAGCCTCTAACTCTCATCATTTATCTAAATCAGGATTATCATATAATTTATCTAATTCAATATCATTTATTGTTATCATAATTTATAATTAATTATTAAAAGAAGAAGCATCAAAATCTATTAAAAATAGATTTCATTTTTTATCTATCATAATATTTCAACTATGTCTATCCTCATGTACAATTCAACTTTTTTTCAAAGCTTCTACTGCTTTATTATATCACTCTAGTTTTTCTGGAAAAAATTTTTCTAAACTTTCCTCAATATCCATAATCATACTATCTAACTCCCCCTTATTTACTCAGTATTTTTTTTCAAGTAAAAGTTTTACTTCATAATCAGTCATTCAATCTAATTTTTCATTTTTAAATCAAGGTAATCCTTTATAGTAATCTTTGTACCAATATGTTGTTAAACTATTTCAATCTATTTTATCCATAACTAAAAGTAAATTATTAGACTCAATTTCTTTTCTAATTTTGGGAATATTTATCCATTCAGGAATATCTCAGTTTTCTTTTAAGATTTTTACCTTATTATAAAATCTTTCATGTTTTTTAATTTCTCATAACAATATTGGATATACTTCAGAATTTATAGGGATTTTTCATACAAAATCTAATCTTTGATTAGCTAAAACTAGTCATTTAGTTCATTCTCACATCAACCTTACTTCATCTGTTGGTTCAAATACATCTTGATAATTCTCTAAATTTGGATGTCTATCATATAATCTTTGAGTTTCTACTCATCATACTATATCTAAATCAGAACTAGTTTCAGTAGTTTTTTCTCATTCTTCATTATTTCAATCATTTTTATCTACAATTTTCAAACCTTTAGTAATTTTTCATATAGGTCATGTTATTGTAGCTCAAATTGCTAATCATCATTCATAAGGTTTATTAAAAGTATCCAGTATTGCTCAAAAAGATTCAATAAAATCATTTATTATCTCTTTGATTACTTCTATATCTGTTATTTTATTTAACAATTCTACCAATTCATCAATTCATTTTTCTAGTAACTCTTCAACTAATTCAATATTTTCTACTATTAATCAATCAACCAGTCATTTTTTAAATTTATTTAGTTCAGTATTTAATTCTAAATTTTCATTTACACCAATATTTAAATACAACAAATCTCTTATCTTCTCTGTTTTACTCTCTTTTTCTAAGTTAGGATTATTCAAATTATCAAAAGCTTCTTCAATTTCTGATTCTATTAATATCTCATTATTACTTTTATTTTCCTCTAACTCTATCTGCTGTATTTCATGTATTCTATCATAACTAGCTTCTATATGACTTGTATCAATATCTTTCAAACTATCAGTTCTTTTAAAACTAGGAACTTCTCATGAATTTCAATTAGTTTCAAAGTTAGACATAAAAAATATATATAAAAATAAGTCATATAATATTAGTTATATTATACAATACTTCTACTTTTTTTGCAAATTAAATTTGACAAAACCAATTTAATCAATATATCTAGGCTTATATTTTAATTATGTTTTTTATAAAAATGAAAAGACTAATCCAAAATACATTTTTCTATTTTTACTTTTTCTTTCAAAGTTTGAAGGATGTTTTTTGGTGTTAAATAATAAAATAATTTAAAACTAACAAAAATCCTTCAAATGTATTTGAAGGATTTTTTTATTTTTTTAACTTTACTTTAATTACTAATATAATATATTATGAATACAATAACAGATAATATTAACATAAACAATATGAAAAAAGTGATTTCACCTAAAGAACTAATAGGTTGATTAGAACTAGATATAGCCACAGCTGAAAAAATAAGAATGTGGAGGAATGTAACAGCTGACATTATACATAAACAAGATAATAGAGTTTTAACAGTTGTATGACCTTGTTCAATACATGATACAAAACAAGCTCTTGATTATGCAAAAAAATTGAAAGAAATAGAAGATAAGTTCCCTAACTTATTCATAGTAATGAGAACATACTTTGAAAAACCTCGTACTACAATTGGTTGGAAAGGTTTAATTAATGATCCTCACCTAAATTGAAGCTTTGATATAGAAGAGTGATTAAAAAAAGCAAGAGAATTACTTTTAGAAATAAGTAAAATGTGATTACCAGTTTCAACAGAATTTTTAGACCCTATAAGCCCCCAATACATATGAGACTTAATAACTTGGGGAGCTATCTGAGCAAGAACAACTGAAAGTCAAATTCATAGAGAACTAGCTTCATGATTATCAGCTGCTGTCTGATTTAAAAATGGTACAGATTGAACTGTACAAATAGCTGTTGATGCTATATGATCAGCTTCTAAAGCACATAATTTTTTATGAGTATGAAAAGACTGATGTACAGAATTAGTTGAAACATCATGAAACCCAAATACTCATATCATTCTTAGATGAGGTAATTCTTGACCTAATTATAATTCTGAAAATGTTGCAGATGTAAGTGAAAAATTAGAAAAAGCAGGAATAAATACCTGAATAATGATTGATGCATCTCATGCTAATAGTAACAAAGATCATAACAGACAAATGCTTGTCATAGAAGATGTAGCAAAACAAATAAAATCATGAAACAAAGATATTACAGGAATAATGATTGAAAGTCATATTAATGCCTGAAGCCAAGCTTTTACAGCATGAGTTGATGATCCAAGTATACTAGAATACTGAGTAAGTATTACAGATAAATGTGTAGATTTTGAAACAACTGAAGAAATGCTAGAAATACTTGATAAAGCAGCTTGAGATAGAAAAAATATATAAAATTTACTTAAATGCTATAAAAAATGAAAATAAATATAACAATAATCTGAGCTACAAGAGGTTTTTGAGAATGGCTTGCTAAATTTTTGACTAAAAAATTCTCTCAAAATATTGATTTAACAATTACTTGAAGAAATAAAGTTGAATGAGAAAAAGTAGCAAAAAAAATAGGGGCTAAGTTTACCACTGATAATATAGAAGCAGTAAAAAATGCTGATATAACTATTTTTTCTACACCAATATCAGTTATAGAAAACAGTATTAAAGAAATAGCTCCTCATCTTAAACCTTGAAGCTTGGTAAGTGATGTATGCTCAATAAAAAAATTCCCAAGTAAAGCATTAGAAAAATATTCTCCAGAGTGAGTTTTAGTACTCCCTACTCACCCAATGTTTTGACCATCCACATGAAGCATAGCATGACAAATCTTTGTATTAACACCTATAAAGGAAGAAAATAAAAATGATTCTAGATATATATTTCTAAAAGATTTTTTAGATAAATCTTGATCAACAGTAATAGAATCAAATCCTGTAGAACACGATAAAATGATGGCTGTGGTACAATGATTAACTCACTTTGATATGTTTGTATTATGAGAAACAATAAAAAGACTTTGAATAGATGTTGAAAGGTCTCTTGATTTTGTTTCCCCTATATACAAAATAATGCTTTCTAGTGTATGAAGATACCTACATCAACATCCAAAACTACACTGAGATATACAAATGTTTAATGATGAAGTATTAACTGTCCATAAAGTCTTTATGGAAACAATAAATGATTTTAATAAATTTGTAATAGAAAAAGATGAAGATAGTTTTATAAATACCATACTTGAAACAAGTAAATACTTTTGAAACAATGCTCAAAAGTGACAAACCTATACAGATAAAATAATCTATATGCTTTCAAAACAAATAGAAATAATAGAAGAAAATATATGAAAAGAAATAGAGCTTGAAAATATATATACAAAAGAAAAAATCAAAGTAGCACCATCTTGATATCATAATGAGATTATTATGACTTCAGATTGAAATCAATATGATATCAATAAATGGCAAGTAAATTAAAAATAATTTAATTTTATAATCCCCTATAATCCCCTTTATTAAAGGGGATGAAATACATTTTTAGAAATAATCTTTATTATTCCCTCTTTAACAAAGGGGGTTATAGGGGATTCCTAATTTAATAACAATATAAACATGAAAATATATTATCAAGGAAATCCTGGGAGCTACATGTGAATGGCTTCAAAAGAAATTAAAAAAAATCTAAATATAGAAACAGAAGATATAGTATGATTACCAGAGTTTAATGATGTATGGGAAAACATATGAGTAAATGGAATATGAGTTCTTGCAATAGAAAACTCTTATATGTGAAGTATTCATCCAAATCTATACTGATTTTTGAAATATGATTATGAAATAATATGAGAATATTATCTTGAAATAAAACACTGTATTTGTTCAAAAGAAACAGATATAAAAAATATCAAAAAAGTATATTCCCAAACACCAGCATTAGAACAATGTCATAATTACCTAAAAGAAAAACACATAAAAACAAGTTCATACTCAGATACTGCCCTAGCTGCTCAACATGTATCAGAAAGTGATGAATCATGAGTTGCAGCAATATGTTCAGAAGAAGCAGCTCATCTAAACTGATTAAATATACTTGATACAAATATAGCTGATCAAAAATGAAATACTACTAGATTTGCAATAATAGTACCAAAAGACTCTGGTATTAAATACAACATAAAATCAAACAAAGTAAGTATTATATTTGAAGCTAGAAATATTCCTGCAAGCTTGTACAAATGCTTATGAGCATTTGCAACAAACAATATAAACCTATCAAAAATAGAAAGCCTACCTAGCTATAAATGATCATTTTCATATTATTTCTGGTTAGAATTTGAATGAAATCTAAAAGATGAAAATGTTATAAAATCACTAGAAGAATTAAGCTTTTTTACAAATGAAGTTAGGATTTTGGGAGAGTATTAAAAAAATGACTTTTTAAAAAGTCATTTTTTTAATTACTTAAATCCTTCATTTTTTCAGGTAATACATCATAACACTTCATAGCTAAACTACTATCTATATATCCAGCATCCATATACTTTTTTAAATCACTTTCTTTAATTCATTCACTTTCTCAATCTAATCAAATAAGTTTTATCAATCTTTTATCACTACATTGATTAACTATTACTTTTTTCATCTCTTCTATTCAATAATCAAAGATTTCCCTAGTAATTAATCATCTATCTAGAAATAACTCTAAATCTTCATACTTAAAACTTCATCAATCTATTAATACTTCTATTCATTTTTTGGTTTCAGGATCATTAAATTTTAATGATACAAATTTATTTAATATATCAGCATAAAATATAATATCTAACCATGCTTGGTAGTATTCAGGAGAATTAATATCTATAGGTCATATTTCTTTATTTCATTCAAGTCTATACATATTAAATAATCAATTTTCTTTTCTTTCAGTATATCATGCTAATTCAAAAGCTTTACCATTTTCTACAAATGGTCTTTCTTTTATATTAGGGATAGTAAAGATTATTTCTCAATTTTGATTTACAAAATAGTTTACATTTCATGTTCTTAAAGATTTTAAAGAAAATACTCCTTCCTTAATATGCTTAATTTCTATTTTTCATTTAGCATATTTTTCTATATTTTCTTTTAAAGTAACTTCAGTTACTAATCTGTAAACTTCTTGTTCTTGGTTCTCTATAGATTTAGATAAGTCTATTTTAAGTTTATCTAAATCAGGAAGAGTTCTTTGTTTCATCTCTTCAACTATAGGAATTGGTTCATGTTGTTTTTCTAGATCATAACTTGTATGATTCATTTCCATATTATTATCCATTTTAATTTTTTATTATTTTACATAAAATTGTTTTCTGTTTTTTCTTTTTTTATTTCTTTCTTATATTTTCTTCTCAATTCATCACTATTTTCATCTAACTTATCTACATAGTCTATTATATCCTTCATACTATGACTAGCTAAATCTTTTAGTATAATTTCTGATTCTCATATATCTTCTCAATGATCTGCTATAGGACTTATCCATTTTCATCCTTTTACATTCACTATTTTTTCTGCTACTTGTTTACTATCTCTATTATACACAAAATCCTTTAATTTTGCAACTTTAGACATATCAGCCTCATCTACTTCCATATTTTTTACTCATGGAGAATTAAAGGTATATGTCTCTTCTACTTGGTCTGCATACATTGCTGTTGCTACTTGTGATAAAGCTCAACCTAGTGAGTGTCAAGTTATACTAAACTTTTCTCATGGTTTTATTGTTCTTTCTACAAATCTTATTAAATCCTTAACTTGTCTATCAGGTATTGAGTTTACTAGCATCTTTCAATCTTCTAATAAGTCTCTCCAATCACTTAGTCATTCTGTTCATCTGATTGCTAATATTTTCTTTCAATCTTTTTCAAGTAACATTGCTCATAGTCAGGATTCTTTTTTTCATTCTCATAAGTCTTCTTTTCTAGGAAAGTAATCTACTATCTCATAATCTTGTTTTAAGGCTTCAAATTTCTTTTCTAGTTTTTGTTGTTCTAGTTTAACTAATATATCTAATCATCTCATTAACAAATCCCTTTTTCTTGTAAGTGATATTGTTGGGCTTGCATCTATTAATGTCTGTCTAAACTCTGGTGCTAATTCTGCTACTTGTAAGTGTTCTTGTCATAGTCAGGCTTGTTTTAGTACCCTTTCTATTTGTTCTGTGGCTTGAATTGTTCAGTTATTATTACTGTTTATATTTTCTTGTACATAGTTATACAGAAATTCTTCTTGAGGACTTAGATTTGGTGGCTTATCTTCTCAGAATATTTTATCTATATTTGCTAGTAAGACTGGATCTATATCTACTCTTGTAATATTTAATTCTTCTTTTTTATCTGGTCATAGATGTATGTATGATAATTCTGATAGTTTTCAATAGTTTAATATTTTTTCTTTTTCTGTAAGCTGAGTTTCTGTATCTGTACTTTTCTCAGGTGAGTCTGTCTTTCAATTGAAGTAATCTTCCATTTGCCTTAGGTCTACTTGGTCTTCTTGTTGTGATTTGTTTTCTTGCATAGAAATATAACTACAAGTTTCCTCATAGTTATTTTGTTGTTCCTGAAATGTTTCTTCTTGCTTTTGTTTTTCTTCTTCTGTTAGTTTTTTTATTTCACTGCTTTCTGAAGAACAAGATTCTTTAAATCACTCCACTTTTAATATTATATTTTATATAATATTTATTTTATCATATATGTTTTTTATTTACAAATATTAAAAAAAAAGACTTTTTAAAAAGTCTTTTTTATCTACTCTGAAATTTTATCCACAAAGTTACTTAAATCTTTTTTTATTCTAGCTGTTAATTCAACTGTTTTTTTCCTTGAATAATGATAAAATTCTATTTTCCAAGCATGAAGAGCTTGTCTACCAAGTCCAAAGTTTCTTTCTATAAAACTATTTAATTTTTTATCTCAATAAGTATTATCTCAAATAATTGGATTTCATAAACTAGAAAGATGTACTCTTATCTGGTGCATTCTTCATGTTTCTATTTCTACTTCTACTTCTGTTATAACCTGTACTCTATCTTTAAGCCTTAAAATATGTTCTTTAATAGTCCTATAATGAGTAATTGCAGTTTTTCATTTATCAGAGATCTCTACTTTATTTCTATCTTTAGCATCCTCTATTCTTAAAAGTTTGTCTTTTATAGTTCATTTTCTTTTTGGAAGCTTACCAAAAACTATAGCATAATAAGTCTTTTTTACCTTTTTGTGTTCTTTGAAATCTTTAACTAGCTTTGTTAATATATCTTTTTTCTTTGCTACTAAAAGTATTCCTGAAGTATTTCTATCTATCCTATGAACTAAGCTAGGCTTAAAAGTAAGGCTATTTAACTTATCTCACAAATAATCCTGAACTTGAGCTATCAAATTTGATTCCTTTGTTTTATGATCTCAAGGGTGTACATTTATACCTGGATTTTTATTTACTACTAATAAATCTCCATCCTCAAAAACTATATCTTTTTTGTTAAATCATTTATTTTCCCCCTCTCCTCTCAAAGGAGAGGGTTGGGGTGAGGTTAGCTCATCAAAATCTTTATCACTTAAAAATATCTTTATCTCATCTGCTACTTGCAATTTATACTCATTATCTCTTTTTTTATACTTCCCCTCACTTCACTCAAATTTTATCTTTATTTTATCTTTTCTATTGAATTTATATATTAAGCTTCTTGTAGCCCTTGGAAATAGCTTTTTCAAAAATTTATCCAATCTTTGATTAGCATCATTTTCTTCTATTTTGAATAGTTTCATAATTTTTTAAGGAAAGTCTGAATATCTATATAATTCAGACAAAATAAATTATTTTTTAGGAAAGTTTTTTGAAAAATTTTTTACTTATGCTTTTGTATAGGAAAAAAATTTTGAGAAAAAGTTAACAAAAAAGAATTATTTTTCTTTTATATTAGATATTCAGACTTTCCTTAATTTTAATTGACAAAGATATTATATTATTTTTTCTTAAAAAAGCAAATAAAAAACTTTCCCCTTGCTTATAAACAAGGGGAAAATAGCTATTGAAATACTGTAAAATCAAATGCCTCTATCAATGTTTCTCTTGGAACTAACACATCTAAATCTCTCCTATATCAATAAGATTTACCTTTCGAATAGAGTTTTGTATAATAATATGGTATATTATCAGTTGATGTAATTTTCCACTCAAGATAAGGGATTATTTTTCAATAACTAGTTTTTAGCTCATTAACAACAGACAATTTTAAACTACATTCACTTCAACTAGAACAATTATTAGAATAAAAGCTTGAAAAAGATGTTTGAGTGCTTGTATTTGTTAAAGTTAATCAATTCCTGTTATTCATTAATATTTCTTCTCAATTTATTTCTAATGCTTTAAAAAGAGTATTATCAGAATTTAATGTATTTTGGGTACCAGATAACTGCCAATTAATTATTGGTTTAGAGAAGTCTGATGTATCAAATATTTCATTTGAACCATCTCTATTTAGATCTGGTACTCTAAAAAAAATCTTAAAATCTCACATCCTTGTTATATAGCCATTTCCTATAGGAATTTGAACTGGATTTCATCCAGATATTCTATTCCAATTTTTATCAAATTCACTATTTCATTCTCAAGACTTTGGGATAATATTTCATGCTGATTTTGTTTTTAGTTCAAAAGTTAAATCTCAATCATAATTTATAATTTCTTCTTCCTTAGGATCTGTTCTGTTTTTCAAAAAATAAAGTCACTCCTCTACTCAACTTTCGGCTTGATAATAAGCTCTAGTTGAGTTTTCTACACCTTTAATATCTTTTGAAAAAGGTACAATATACTCTAAAATTGACTGTGCTAATAATCATAGAACAATCAAAAGTCACATAACAAGAGGAAGACTCATTGCTTTTTTATTTTTTTTCATACAATTTTGTTTTAAATAACAAACTTTTCTCCCCTGACAAGGGGAGGTGCCTGAAAGGCGGAGGGGTTTTATTGACTATACAATTCTGTTAAATTAACTGTCATACTTAAATCAATTTCTTTTATATTATCTGGATCAACATTTAATTTTTTTATAGATAACCAACTAGGTTTTATTTTTATTTTTAAAATAACATAAGGAGAAATATTTATTTTATCATCTGTTTCCTTCCATGCATAATCAATATCTTTATTAGGATAAGCATATACCTGAAAATCAGCTACATTTATACTTTCTGGAAACATTTCTACAAAATAAATACTTATATCTTCAGTTCAAGCTACAATATCGTCAGTTTTATCATGAAAATCTCTATTAATAATCCAAGTATCAATAACTCAATCTCACTCTGTATTATCATTAGTGCTTTCTTCATGATCAAGTCACCAGTCTTTTCAATCTAGTTTTAAATATTCTATTGTTCAAATACATCAATTTTGTCAATCTGGAATATTTTCTCAAGTAGTTAAGGTGCAAGTTTCTCATGATCTAGCATTTGAGTCAGTTTTAATGTTCCATCTAATAATAGTTCTTTGTTTTCAATTTGCACTTATTAAATAAAGTTCTTTTAAGTCAGATCAATCAGTAAAAACATCTGGCCCTTTTCCTAAGTATTCATCATCATCATCTCAAATTATTTTTGTATCATTATCTTCATCTCATAAATCAGCATCAAAATTTGAATTATAATCTATAAATTGAAAACTATATTGTCAATATCTTTGTTGATCTCAAGAATAATCAATACTTCAAGAATTAAAGCGACCATCATTAAAACATCAATTTCATTGCATTTTAACACCATTTCAACTCCTACAATAATAAAATCACTCTCAATAATCAGTATCATTTATAATTCAATCTTTTCAAAAATTTCAATATCAAGAAACAGTACTATAATGTCAATTAGAAAAGCTATTATTTCATATAACCTTTCTATTAAAATACTCTTCATAATCTATAGTCCCCCCTCTTTTTATCATCTGAGTCATTTTTTCAAGAAAATAAAAGCTCTCTTTTCTGATTTCTGTTTCTTGTATAAGCTTAGTCTTTCAAATAGTAAGACTAGATAAAGACTGAAAAGCTCAAATTAAAACTATAGAAACAATAAGAATTCATAGCATTATTTCTATCAAGGTAAAAGCATATTTTATTTTATGTATTTTCATAAATCTATTTATTTTTAAAAATATATTTTAAAGTATCTGAAAAAAAAGAAGTTATTTTAAAAACACTTGGCCTTTTCCAAAAATATTTTGACCAATCTCTAAAAATAAAGTCTAAAAAATCAAAAAATATATTATTTTTAGATTTACTATTAGATATAAAAAATAATTTTATACTTCTAAAAAAACTAAAAATAAAACTAATCAAAAAGGCTATCAAATCAAAAAAACTATTCTTTATAACTACTTTTTCTTTCATAATTTTTGTAAAATTATTCTAAAATATTACTATTTATTATAAAGCATTTGCAAAAATATCAAATATAATTAATATTTTAATAATAACTATTAATTTATAACATAAAATTAAATGAGAAAAACAGGCAAAAACAATTCCTTAAAAAATATTGCAAATAACCTAATTTTTAAAGGCTATAATCTTAGTTTTACTAACCAATTTATATTAATATGAGTAATCCTTTGATACTTTAGCCTATTTCTTCCCTGGGTTATAGATAGTGAATCAAGTTTAACATGGAATTCTTTTAGTTCTCTAAGCTGAAATGTTTGATTTTTATTAATTGTTGTACTATTTTTACCAATCTTTACAATTTTTTCAAGTAACTACAAAGAAAAATTAAAATTGTACTCAAATATTTCAATTAAAAACCACTTTTTAATAATAACAAGCTGACTTGTTACCCTTAGTTTTTGATTCATTAGTATTAACTTTATAAACTGATTACAAACACTATCAAAAAATCTAGAATTTTGAAACTGAATTGTATTAAGCTTGACTTCATGAATTATTATTTTAATATGATGAATAGCAATTAGAAAAAGCTATTATAAAAAATCTTCAGAGATAATTCTTAATAATGTTGACAATATAGAGGATACTAAATATAAAAAAAATAACATGAAATTACCCTTTTAAAAAAAAGTTTGACTTTTATTGCAAAGTAATTATATTTACATTAAAATATATTGTC
>CAYFPB010000026.1:0-13921 GCA_964344895.1 uncultured Candidatus Peribacteria bacterium
ATTAAAACAATAGATGCAAGCAATTTTTTTACAGCAGCAATCTTATATTCAACAATAAAGGGATTTATTGTTTTTGGTATATATGAATATTTTAAAGATAAGCTTGTAAGAAGGTTTCATTATCCAAGAAGATTTTTTAGAAAAATAACAGTAATACGTTTAAAAACTCTAAAAATAATGAGACTTAAAGATAGATGGGAACGCTATAATCTATTTGAAAAAGCAATAATATTTTTTGCAGTTTTTCAATTAGTTGTTGCTATTGTTGGAGCTTTGTTGTTTTATGCACCAACCAGACGACAAACTGTGAAACTGACTCAGAAAAAAATTGGAAGAAAGCTTTTTATTGTTATATTTGCATTCTTACCAGCACACTATGTCATAAATAATTTATATCCAAAATGGCAAAGTTTTATTAAAAAGGAGAAAAAAGAAACTATTTAAAATCCTCAAGTATTAGCTTGAGGATTTTCTTTTAAAAACATTGACATATAAAAATATATAATTAAAATATATAAACTTTAAGTTTTGAGAATTTAATAATATAAAAAGGAGTGTTAAATGACAAACAAAAGTTATGAATCTGACTGGTTTTTGGTTAGATTTTATAAAAGAAACCATGAGTTTATTGATAAGTACACTAGAATGTACTGGGAATGGTTAACTGGAGAGTTTAGTGAATACTTTATTCCTTGGTTAAGAACAAATTGGGCAATTGCTACTTTGGTTCCATTTATTGCAATTGTTTGGTTTACTTTCCTTGCCCCTTTAACAGCTGTATTTACAATGTCAGAGAAACCTGATATTTATAATATTCAAGAATATGAAGGTGAGGGAAATTCAACAATTCATGCAATTATGGATCCTTTGGAATACATTGCTTCTGATAATGTTTTAATGACAAATTTTTGGGGAGTAAGATTTTGGAATGATAATCTGTATAATCAGCAGATTGGACAGTTTAGAATGTATAGACAAATTCTCTTCACTTTTAGAGATTACCTCGGTAGAAACAGAAGTTCAGATGGTCAGAGTGATGATTTAATTACTGCACACAATGAAATCAGCCCAGATAGTTCTTCTGTTTATCCTGTAAATTTTGATATTCAGGTAAGAAAAACTATCAAATCTTTACAAAAATACCAAGCTGATCTTGAAAGAGATAAAGATAAGCCTGTACACCAGAGAGAAGCAATTTTTATTGCTAACTCTGACAATCTTGCTAAATCAGTGAGACTTTGGAGAGAGCAGCTTTTGTCTTCTTCAGATCCTGAGTTGCCTGTAAAATTCTTGAATGCAGATGATAATTATATGGAGCTCAGAGGTGATATTATTGCCTTGTATCAGTTCTTGAAAGGTATTGAGCCTGATTACAAAGCAAAAATGATTGAGAAAGGTGCTTATGAAGAAGCTTATCTTCCATTGCTAGCAGCAATGAAAAATGTAATTGAAAATAAACCATTTTTCATTACTGAGTTTGTACAAAATCATGTATCTCAACTTAGAGGTAACTCACAAGCTCTTGCTACAAAAATGGCAGAGTTTGCAAGTAAACTTGATGATGGTTAATTAATAAATAAGGAGTTAAAAGAAAAACCTGTTCACGTTAGTGAGCAGGTTTTTTTTATTAATTTTTAATTATTTTATCAATCAAACCATATTTCAAAGCTTCTTCAGCTGTCATGAAGTTGTCTCTGTCACAATCCTTTTCTATTTGTTCTATCTTTTTACCAGTATGTTTAGCTAAGATAGTATAAAGTCTATTACCAGTTCTTAGGATATGTTCAGCAGCTATTTTTATATCAGTAGCTTGACCTTCAGCTCAACCAAGTGGTTGGTGAATCATTATTTCACTATGAGGTAGTGCATATCTTTTACCTTTTTCGCCTCAAGCAAGGATAATAGATCCCATTGAAGCAGATAATCATACTGATACAGTGATTACAGGACATGATATATATTGCATTGTATCATAGATAGCAAGTCCAGCAGTTACATGTCATCCAGGAGAGTTGATATACATTGTAATTGGTGCTTTAGAATCTTGTTTTTCTAGGAATAATAATTGAGCAATTACAGTATTAGCTACATGGCTATCAATAGCTTCTCATAAAAATATAACCCTATCTTCTAAAAGTCTAGAATATATATCATAAGCTCTTTCTCAACTAGGAGATTTATCAATTACTGTTGGAATTAAAGCTCCCATAATTCCTGTTACTTGTTTTCTTTTTGTCATAATATTATATTTATAAATTAAGCATAAGTAGATTGTTTAGAGTGAATTATTCTATCAATCTGTTTAATTTTTTCTTGATAAGGAATATTTTCACTTATTTTTTCAAAAGCCTGATTAATTAATTTATTTGTATTTTCAAAATTTTGTTCTGTTTCATTTTTAAATTCAAATAAATCTTCTCTTAATTTAGAAACCTCAGTTTCAAGTTTTAATTCTAATCTAGACTGTCATTCTTCAAGAGAATTAAGTTTTTTGATAATCAAATCAAATTTTTCCTCTGTTGTCATAATAATTATTATATTAAAAATTAAAGTATATATACATATTATACACTAAGCAAAAAATGTCAAAACTTTTTTCTAATATATCTATATATTACTATAAAATTTAAAAAAATCAAAATAAAAAGACTTTACAAACAAGATTTTGTATATAGAATAATAAAAACTTACTAAATAACCAATAAAATTAATGACAACAGTTACTAGATTTGCACCAAGTCCAACAGGATATTTACATATATGAAGTTTAAGAACAGTACTTTATAATTATTTGTATGCAAAAAAGAATAATTGAAAGTTTATGTTGAGAGTAGAAGATACTGATAGAACTAGATATGTAGAATGAAGTATTGAAAATATGTTAAAGGTACTTGCATCAGTAGGATTAATTCCAGATGAATGACCAAATAACCCATGAAATAAATGACCTTATTATCAATCTGAAAGATTAGAAATATATAAAAAATATGTAGAAGAATTAATTGAAAAAGATAAAGCTTATTATTGTTTTTGTAGTAGTGAAAGATTAACTGAGCTTAGAGAAGAACAAACAAGTCTAAAGTTACCAACAAAATATGATGGAAAATGTAGATATTTAACTCCAGAAGAAATACAAGAAAAACTTGATGCAGGTGAACCATATACAGTGAGATTGAAAGTCCCAAAAGATAAAGATGTAGTTTTTGAAGATCTTATAAAATGAAAAGTAAAAGTAAATACAAAAGATGTAGATGATCAAGTTTTATTAAAAACAGACTGATTTCCTACTTATCACTTAGCTAATGTCGTAGATGATCACTTAATGGAAGTAACACATGTAATTAGATGAGATGAATGGACTCCTAGTACTCCAAAACATGTAATTATGTATGAAGCTTTTGGTTGGACTCCACCAGTTTTTGCTCATATACCACTACTACTTTGAACAGATAAGAAAAAACTATCAAAAAGAATATGAGATGTAGCTGTTGAAGCTTATATAGAAAAATGATATTTGACTGAAAGTATTATTAACTATATATCTCTTTTATGATGGAATCCTAAAACAACAGAAGAATTTTTTAGTTTAAATGAATTAATAGAAAGATTTGATTTAAATCATGTACATAAAGCTTGAGCAGTATTTGATATAAATAGACTAGATTTCTTTAATGCTCATTATTTAAAAACATTAGATACTGATTATTTATTCGATAAATTAATGTTATATCTATCAAAATATGATAAGGATTTTTGAGAGTTAATTAAATCTTTCCAAGAAGATTATAATAAAAAGATATTTAGAGAATTAAAAACAAGAATCAAAAACTTTTCAGAATACAAACAATTTACTTCTTTTTTCTATAATGAAGCAAAAATACCTGTAATAGATTTGATTATGAATGAAAAAATGAAAATAACTGATTTAGATATAGTAAAAAATGCTCTTAATTTATCTCTTGAAGTTTTAGAAAATAAGAATAGTGATTTTGAAAGTATTGATGAAATAAAGCAAGTATTTATTGAAAAGATAAAAGAAGCTGAAATGAAAAACTGACAAGTTCTTTGGCCAGTTAGATGTTGTCTTAGTTGAGAACAGTTTTCTCCAGGTGCTTTAGAGTTAATTTATATACTTTGAACTAAAGAATCTATATCTAGAATAAAAAAAGTAATAAATAATTTGTAATATTTTATTTTTATGATATACTAGATTTGTACTTAATAATTATAACCAAACGATATTATGAATTTTCAATCACTAAAAGGTATGATAGATACGTTAACTCAAACATTTAAATGTCCTGAGTGTGGTACTGAAACAAATGATTCTTCAATAGATATTGTTTGAGCTGCTGGAACAACTATTAATATAGATATAGAATGTGTTAATTGTGGTAGACATTCTATGGTAAGATCAGAAGTATTTTCTATAGATTTAAAAAGTCCTGGTGTTCAAAAAGGTCTTATTACTAAAAAAAGAAATACAAAAGCTGAGTCTATAAAAGATGATCAAATAGTTGATTTAAATAAAAATCTAAAGAAAAAAGACATAAATATATCAGACTTATTTTGAAATGAAAAATAATATTGATTAATTGAAAAATAAAAGTATAATAACACTTATTATACTTTTATTTTTTTTATATGAAACATTTAGCTTCATTATTAATTATTTTTGTAACAGTTTATGTGTTGCTTATTTTTATGGCTCCTCAGATTACATCAAAAATAGAGGAAACAATTTGAATAGATGGTTTGACTGAGAGTATTACAGATTTTAAATGAAACCTTGATGAATCAGTAACCGATATTCCTACAAAAGATGAATTAAAGGATGCTTATAATAAAGCGTATAGTTGAGCTTTGGAATACAAAGAGCAGTTTGACTTATGAGTAGAAAAAACTCATGAAAAAGTTGATGATATAAGAGATACTCTTAAAAAAGCTGAGGATACTTATAATACTGTTAAAGATTCTTATGAACAAACTAAGCAAACTTTAGAAAATACTAAAAAAATACTTGATGAGTCTAGGCAAGCTTTAGAAAATATTCAAACAATTCAATCAGCTAGCTGATCAATAGACACCTTAACTGGCGAGACTTTAAGTTGATCTACTAGTACATGAACAATAAATGAATAATTATATATTATGTTAAAAGATAAAAATTTTATAAATATTGCTTTAGAAATAGCAAAATGATCTAAGTGTGTTTCAAAACAAGTGTGAGCTGCTATAGTTAAGGATACAAGAATCCTTTCTACTTGATATAATGGAACCCCTTCATGATATACAAACTGTAATGATTATTGGAAATGAGAATATACAAAGGATCATCATGATTGGTCAAATACATATGAAATACATGCTGAAATGAATGCTTTACTATGGGCAGCTAGACAAGGTGTTTCCATAGAGTGAGCAACTATGTATTGTTCTTTTCAACCATGCTTTCAATGTACGAAAAATATAATAGCTGCATGAATCAAAAGAATAGTATACAAAAATAGTTATGAATATGTTGATACAGAAGAAACTAAGAAATTTATAGAGGAGAATTGAATAGAAGTAGTTAAGTGTGAGTAACCCCTCCTAACCTCCCCTTGTCAGGGGAGGAATAATACAGTTTCTCCCTTGATAAAGGTGAGATATCTGAAAGACAGAGGGGTTTTATTATTTTTATAAAATTTATTAATAAATGAAAAAATATTTTATCCAGACTTTTGGATGTGCGATGAATCAAGCTGATAGTGAGAAAATAAATATGGTATTATTACAGTCTGGATTCTTAAAGATAAATAATATACTTGATGCTGACTTGGTTATTTTTAATACTTGTTCAGTAAGACAAAAATGAGAAGATAAAGTTTTTGGTGCTATAAATGATATAGATAAGGAAAATAGAAAAAGAAAAAAGGCTTGTGAAAAACAGATAATTGTTGGAATAACAGGTTGTATGGTTAGAAAAACTGGTATAAATTGAGAATATTTAGAAGATTATAAAAGAGATAGAAATAAGGCAAAAAATATAAATTTACTTGAAAGTAAAGAGGGGATATTTAATAATGATGATAAATTATTTCCAAGACTTGATAATAGGCTTGATTTTGTACTTAGAATCGAAGAAGTGAAGTACTTACCTTTTATAATGACTCATATATTAAAAGAGCCTATCTGAAATGATCATAGTTTTGATGATTATTTAAAATCAAAACAACTAAGAGACAATCCTAGTCAAGCAACTATTATTATTCAAACTTGATGTGATAATTATTGTAGTTATTGTATAGTACCATATACAAGATGAAAAGAAAATTCTAGACTTATAGAAGATATAGTTAAAGAAGCAAAAGAAGCTGTCGCTTCATGAGCTAAAGAAATCACTCTAGTATGACAAAATGTAAATTCATATGGTAAACAGTTTGCAAGTAAAAAATACTGGAATGAAGAAAAATCAAAATGGAATGATTGATTAGGTAAATCTCCATTTAGAGAATTACTTGAACAAATAAATACTATAGAATGACTTGAAAGAATTAGGTTTACATCAAGTAACCCTCATGATATGACTCAGGATATATTAGATGCACATTTTGAGCTAGATAAGATGTGTAACTACTTACATTTTGCATTACAATCATGATCTGATGAAATGCTTAAAAAAATGAACAGAAGACATACTTATAGTGATTTTAAAAAGATGGTAGATTATTTGAGGAGTAAGGATCCTGATTTTTCTATCTCTACAGATATAATAGTTTGATTTTCATGAGAAACAGAGGAAATGTTCCAGCAAACTGTAAAGGCATTTAAAAACTGCCAATTTGATTTTGTTTACAATGCAAGATATTCGGTTAGAAAGGGAACTATAGCTGAAAAACTATATCCAGATAATGTTTCAGATACCATCAAAGCTGAGAGATGGCATACTTTAAATGACTTGTTACTTGAAAGTATTACAGCTAGAAATACAAAACTTGTATGAAAAACTATAGAGGTTTTGATTTGTGGAGAAAAAGACTGAGATTTTTTTGGTAGAACAAGAAATTTCAAAGAGATTTATTTTCCAAAACTTGCAAATATAAAAATTTGAGATATAGTAAATGTAGAAATAGAAAAGTTGAATAGATACAATTTGAAATGATCTATTATATAATAAAAAATCTTCTTTATAAAGAGCACAAACTACATTAACTATTAATTAATACTATATGAAATTTTTAATCTCCTTTTTTAAAAAACTGATTTCTATAATCCTATCTTTTTTTACTTTATATGTATTACTTCTTATTTTAGCTCCTTCTATATGACCAAAAGTTGATAGTTTGACTAATTCTACCTTTAGTACAACTATACAAAAAACTATCAGTGATTTTTTCTGAAAATTGTGAACTGTTAAAGAGGATATAGATAAATCAATAGATGAAGCTTGAGCTAATACAAAGTTAAAAAAGAAAGCAGAGATAGATGAAATAAATAAAGTAACAAAATAAAACTGTAGAAAATTCTACAGTTTTATTTTTGCAGTTAAATTTGATATTTTTAATATTTTCAATATTATATAGTTAAATAATACATAAAATATAGATATGACTACAAGATGAAAATTAAAATACAAAGAGGTCAAGAAAATGATTTTATCTTTAAATGAAGCAATAGAATTAGTTATAATAAATAATGATTCTAGGTTCGATAAATGATTAAAAGATTCTGTGATACAAAGATTTGAATATTCTATAGAATGAATTTGGAAATTGTTAAAGTATTTTTTATGGGAAGAACATTGAGAAGATTTAGCTTCACCAAAGTTGATTATAAAATGAGCATGTAAGGTTTGAATTATTGATAATATGTGAATTTTTATTGATATGATAGATAAAAGAAATAGGTTGTCTCATGACTATCATCAAGATTTTTCAGAATTATCTTATGAAAAAATAACAAAAGAATATATTATTTTCATAAATAAATTTTTAGAAAATATCCACAAGTATTATGAATAATAAAATAAATAATAGTATACTTAAAAAAATAAAAATTGTTATCTCTAAATATATAGACAAAAAGGATTACAATGTTTTTCTATTTGGCTCAAGAGTTAATTGAAATATAAAAAAAACTTCTGATTACGATGTGGGTATAATATGAAAAACACCTCTTAATTCTGAATTAAAATTAAATATTGAAGAAGAGTTTGAAAATATACCTGCTTTTATTGATTTTGTTGACTTTAGTCAAGTAAGTAAAGATTTTAAGAAACATGCAATGAATAATATTATATATTTAAACTAAAATAAAACTGTAGAATTATCTACAGTTTTATTTTTAATTTAAAAATTTCTCTACCTACTAGCTGTAGTGGTCTTTTGTACAATAAACTACCAGATCTAGTGGTTTCTAATTCTTTGAAATCTTTTGGGAATAAATCCCCAACTTCACAATACTTATCTAGTATATCATATATTTCAGAGAAATATACATATTTTCATTTCATTTCCCAAAAAGGGAAGCAGATAACTATATTTCAATCATATTTGATTTTCCTCAATCATTCAAAAAACTTTTCATACAGACTTTTTAGTGATTCTCTTTGTTTTTCAATCCTATCTAAGCTAATGTTTTTCTTTGTCATAACTTCTCATAAGTATCATTCAGATATTATTGAGTCTATTTTGTGATTAGCTAGTATTTCTGATTCTTCTATAAATTTTGCATTTAGTTTATCTATTTTGTAATCTACATCATATTTACTTATATTTTTCCTAGAAGTTTCAACCATTCTTTCATTTAGATCACTACCATATACTTCTTTGTTTCACATATGTATTGATTCTATAAGCACTGTTCCTAGTCATACAAATGGATCATATACAACATTATTATTCCTTTCTCCTGAAAGGGGAGAGGTTAGGAGAGGGGTACTTAGATTTATCATAATCTGACATAGTTTTGGTGGTAGCATACCTATCTGCATATCTCTATCTTTTGAATAATCTCTTTTTGAGTAAGCATTTATATCCTGTACCCATATAGTTTTTCATAATAATTTAATTATTCCTTTATTTTCTTCCCTTAGACTTAAGGGAAGTCCCTGAAGCGTAGTGGAAGGGGAGGGGTTACTTATATTTATTATATTGTAATCAGTTCATCTCTCTACAAGTTTTTCTCAGATAATTTGAGCTGAAGTTAGGTTTTTAAAATCTTTGTTTACAAATCTTGATGATATTGAATTAGCCCTAAATTCTTTCTTTTGTTTTAAGAGTATTTCTTTTAAGTTTTTCTTTTCTCAGTATATACTTACTCAATATTTAAATTTTCACTCATGATTTTCTCAGTCTTCTAAAATAGTTTTATTATTTATTATCTCAGCTATTTTAATTGTTCATCATAGATTATTTGCTTTTTTTAAGACTTCTTCTTTTTCTAAATTATCAAGAATTAAAATATCCTTATCAAAATAAACTGTTTTTCCATTTGGAAAAACAGTTAGTATTTCTGCTATACTTAATTTAAATTCTCTACCTAAGATAAATAATATCATGTTTTATATTTTATTTTCCTAAACCTAGTTTTTCAACCATTTCATTTGCTACATCTTGTATAGCTTGATCAGCATTTATCGTAACAACAATACCTTCTTCCATTTGTTTTTTAGCAGTAGGAAGTGTATTGTTCATGTATTCATCTATTCTTTTTAGAATAGATGCTTCATTATCATCTTTTCTTTTAATTAGTTCATCACCTGTCTCTGGATCTGTTGTTGTTCCAGCTGGGAATGTTTCTCAGGTATTTGGGTTGTACATTCTTCCAAGTAGTCTTTCTATTGCTTTTTCTTTCGATAGTTCAAAAAATACTACTTTGTAGTCTGGTATGATTTTTTCCAGTGCTTCTTTATTACCTTGATTTCTAACAAATCAATCAAGTATTAATTTATCATTTGTTTGCTTTTCTATTACTTCTTTCATTACTTCAGCTACTATCTCAGGACTTACAAGTGATCATGACTCTATTATTGCTTTAAGTTTATTTCATAGTTCACTGCCTGAAGATACTATATTTCTAAGCTCTTGTCACATTTCTAGTAGGGTATATCAATATTTTTCCACAAGTAATCTTGCTTGTGTTCATTTACCACATCATTGAATTCATGTAAAAACTAGTTTCATATTATTTTTAAATTACAAATTATTTCTCCCCTGACAAGGGGAGATTAAGAGGGGTTTTAAAGTGAGAGTAATAAGCCGGATTCTGTATCTCGGTATCAATCTATCTAGTCTTATAGTTACCTATAAGATCAAGCTGAGTATTCTATATAAAAACACTAGAGGATAATAATTAATATATAGAACCATTCCCATTGCATCACATACAGTTTACCACCCCTTGCGGGAGCATTCTGAAAATGCCTTTTCACCTTTGAGAAGTAAAACTTCTTAGTATAGTCTCTGTGGCACTAGTGGTACTTGAATCTTATTTATTATATATCCAAGCCAAGGTTGTTATCCTTTATGCTATCCTCATGATGTCCAGACTTTCCTCTCTTTCAATTTATGAAACAGTAGATACCTTCTCTCACTCGCCATATTATATCCATAATAGCTTAAAATAAAAATCTTTTTTTCATTTTTTAGCTCTGTTAAAAACTAAAAATATTAACCATCAAATAGCTATTGTTACAATTTTTTATACTAAATAACTATATCATACAATAAAATAACAAGTAGTAAAACTATAATAGAGTCAAATGTTAAAAACTGAAAATGTGTTGCAGTACAAAAACAAAAGATAAGTTGTTTACATTTTGTAAACATAAAAAGGTGTCAAGAACAAATATATTTTTGACTATTTTTTATTTATTAATAGAATAAAATGTAATCTCCAGACAAGAAAAAAATTAAAATTTAATTAATTATTTACAAAAGAAAATATGCAAAAGCAATACATACTAAAAAACATAGTACAACATATTATTTCTAGACTTAAAAAACAAGATTTTTTAGTTTATTTTAGAAAGATTTCTATTGTAGAGATCAATAATAAAGAAATAGTATTTTGAGTTGTATCTGGTTTTATGAAAGACAACTTAGAAGCAAAATTTTATGAAGAAATTATGGAAGCTGCTAAAAATGAAGTTAAAGACTTAGAAAAGATTAGTTTTGAGGTAGATACTTCTATAGAAAACCCTTCTAATGTAGATGTAATAGATTGTGCTAGCTTCTATAAAGAGGTTGGTAAGACTAAGAAAACTGCTACTAAAGAGACTAATACTATTGAGGAAAAAACTATTAAAAATACAAAATCTGTAAATCAAAGATATAGCTTAAAAAACTTTATAGTTTGATCTGATTCTCAACTTGCATATTCTGCATGTGAAGCTGTTTGTAGACAACCATGAAAATCTTATAATCCACTATATATTTACTGAGAAGTATGATTAGGTAAAACTCACTTACTTCAAGGTAGTGGTAATGAGATTATTAGAAAATTCAGAGATAAAAATATAGTTTATACTACTGCTGATAAGTTTATTACTGAATATGTTACTTCTGTAAAGAAAAGAAGTATAGAGAGACTTAGACAAAAATATAGGGAAGTGGATGTACTTATTATAGATGATGTACAATTTCTTGCTAAAAAAGAACAAACACAAAATGAGTTATATAATATTTTTAATATATTGTATGATGCAAATAAACAAATAATTATTTCATGAGATAGAGCTCCAAAAGAACTAGAAAACTTAGAACCTAGACTTAGAAGTAGATTTGAATGGGGTATTACTGTTGATGTTGGTAAACCAGATTTTGAGACTAGACTTGCTATTTTACAAGAAAAAGCTAGAGCTAAAGAGTTCATGATTCCTCAAGATATTGCTGAATTTATAGCTGCTAATGTTACTGAAAATGTCAGAGAACTTGAATGAGTTTTAAATCAAATGATTGCTGAATATGAATTAACTTGAGCTACTCCTACTCTTCCTAGAATTTCTGAAAAGCTTAAAAAACTTAGCTTTACTACAGATATGTTATGAAGTCCTAAGGTTCCTGTTAAGACTACTATTAAGAGTTATGAAGATATTATTCAAAAAGTATGAGATCACTTTGGTATAGAGGTTGAATGAATTCTTTGACCTAATAGAAGAAAAGAGTTTATGATTCCTAGACAGGTTGCTATGTATCTTCTTAAAACTAAGATGAACTATACTTTCGAGAGAATTGGTAATATTTTCTCTGGTAGAAATCATGCTGCTGTTCTATACTCATGTAACAAACTAGAAAAACTGATTAAGACTGATCAAAACTTACTTCATGAGGTAAATGTTATTAGAGATAGTATGGGGATATAATTCTTCATAACTCACCCTTAACCCCTCTCTTACTTAAGAGAGGGGAACTTTTTTGTTTATTTTTTCTTGATTTTTTTAAAAATATTATAATAATACTTATAATTACTATCTAACTTTTTTATTATGAGAAAGATTCATGTTCTTATTATAGTTGCTACTTTTGTTATTTTTGCTTACTTATCATATTTTCAACTATTTGGTATTTTTATGTGAGAGGTTAGAGGTATTCCTGATGGTATGACTCAGGAGGTATATGAAAAGAGTCAAATCATCTCAACCCTTATTAGAAATTGAGTTTTAGCTATAGTTGTATCATGATTTTTTATTACTATTACGAATTATATTATAAAAAATACAAAAAAATAAAGAGAAGCTTTAAAGTTTCTCTTTATTTTTTAAGAATATCAATGTATCATAGTCTATTAGAAGCAGACATGATTTCTTCTAGCTCGTTTTCATTATTAAACAATATAATGTTATTATCAGACACAATCCAGGAAAATTCAAGATCAAACTGATCTTTTATTTTTCCATAACTTACACTCGATATACTAGCTTCAAAAGTCTGATCTTTTTCCAACTTTGATTTTATATTCTTAAGTATTTTATTTATTTTAACCACATAATTTTTACTGTTTTTTCATATCAAATAGATACTATTCAGTTTCAAACTAATATTACTTCTCAACTTATCTAATAATTCACCTTCATCAACTATCAATAACTTATAATCTCTTATATCACTAAAATACTCATTTATATCAAAATCTACAATACTACTTTTTATAATAAAATTACTATAACTGTAATTATAATTTTTATGTACTAGATGTTTAACAAGCATTTTAGAGTTATTGTGTTATTTAATTAAAGTATTTTTGGTATATTTTGATAATTTTAGTTATTGAATGTAGGTGATATTTGTGTAAGAGTTTTTAAGTGGTTGATTAAAGAGAGGTTTTACTCTCTTTAATCTTTACAAGAGGCTTCCATTCTTTATCTCTAATATATCAATTCATCTCTTTTATTTCAATTGGGATATTTTTTAATATCTTTGATTGACAATTAGATAATGATATTTTATTTGCACCTCAAGCAGAATTAATATTTTCACTTTGGTAATAATCATCTTCCCAGTCACATATATTACAAATATCATACTGTCATATGGAATCCAAAGTTTTAAATCAACAACATTTACAAGTATAAAGTGTCATAATTATTTATTTAAAAAATATTTAAAATATTCAGTTAGCTTATAAAAAGTACGTATTTTTTTAGTTTTGAAATTTAAAGATCAAAAAGTATTAGTTTTTTTATTATATTTAATAATACTGTCTCATTTTTTATTAATCCTTAGTAAAAAATTTTTTCACCTAGAATTAAAGAATTTATTTGCTGCATTAAAATATTCTTTAGAATTTTTTACTCAAAAATCTTTTCAATGTTTTCTAAAATGCTTTTGTAACCTTTTAAATCATTTAATATTTGTAATAGATGTTTTTGAATTTGCTAATCTCTTAGGGTAAATAAATAGTTTTGTGTATCTGGAATTTTTAACTACAAGAAAATAGT
>CAYFPB010000027.1:0-8045 GCA_964344895.1 uncultured Candidatus Peribacteria bacterium
GTAAAACTAAGTATTATTTTTTGTTAATTTTTCACGCTGGAAAGAAAATGACCAAGATTTTTCTATTTTACTACAGTCCCTTCTTTTTTTCATTTTATAACATTTAATACAGCACCTTTTTTAGATAAATTTACTACTCTTAATTCAAGTCCTGCTTCTTTAGCTAAACTTACAGCTGTTTGGTCCATTACTTTTAGGTTTTGTTTTATTATTTCATCATAACTTATTTCTTCAAAGAACTTAGCACTTGGATTTGTTACTGGATCACTATCATATACTCCATCTACTTTTGTTGCTTTTATCATCATATCACATTTTAATTCCAAAGATCTAAGTACTCATCAAGTATCTGTTGTGAAATATGGATTTCATGTTCATCATGTACATATTACTACTTTATCATTTTCTAAGTATTTTCTAGCTTTATCTTTATCATACTCTTCAACAAACTTTATTCCATTTGGATCCATAACAACAGCTTGTAATCAAGCTTTTTCTAAGAAATTTTTCAATACTACTCAATTAAAAACTGTAGATAACATACTTAGATTGTGTGAATCAGAAGCATCTACTCATGATGCTATCAAATCACTTCATCTATATATATTTCATCATCATACTACTATAGCTAATTCTATATTTTGTTTTTTTATATCACTAATAAGCTTTGCTACTTGTTTTGTATATTCTGAATCTATTCAAAAATCTACTATTCACTTTAAAGCTTCTCCTGATATTTTTAATAGTATTCTCATTTATTTTTAATATTAAATTATAAAAAAGTGCCTCCCCTTATCAGGGGAGGTTAGGAGGTATTATTTCAGTAGTTCTGCCACTAATTTATCTGCAGCTTCTATTTCTGAATAATCTTCATTATTTTCTTTTAATGCATAGTTTTTATCTTTTATATTTTCACTTGTTACTCAAGTTCATTTTTCTAATTCTTGAACAACATAATATTCTCTATCAGTTAGATAATAATGTTTTTCATAAAAATAATTTTCTCATTCTAATCTAGTTACAAAGAAAGTAAATCATTTTTCATCTTTTATTGGTCTACATGAATTCCAATAAAACCAAGAATCAAGTCTATCTGATAACATACTTGTAAGCCCCTCACAACTTAACTTTTCAATTACTTCACTTTTTACTGTTAATCATTCTAAAGTTGAATAAGTGATTGTTCAATCATCTGCTTTTTCCATTTTTCAGAATTCTTCTGCCATAGGAAGATCAGTTAATGAAATAGTACTTGAACTATCTTCTGTATTACTAGCTTCTTCAGATACTTCTTCAACTATTTCATCCTCATCTTCAACTACTCTTAGTATTACTTGTGTTCTACTTACATTATCACCTGAGTGAGCCTCTATAGTATAAAGATTTATTCCATCATCTATTGTTTCATATTTTTCAAATGCTCTATATAAAAATGTATCATCTCCTGCTTTATATTTTCATAATTTATAAGAATCTTCAGGAAAACTAGATTTTTCATTTTTAAAATTAACTACTATTTTATCTACATGTTTTAATGTTTTTCAAGTAATTTCTACTTGTTTATCCATTAACTTAGATAAATCAAGATCATCTATTTTTATATATTGTTCATCTGTTAATTCTTTTACTTCAAATTTTTTAACTTTTGGTTTTGCTTCTTTTTCTTCTTCTTTAACCATCTCTACTGGTTCAGTATTTGTTTCCAAAACTACTGGTTTATTTTGTACTTCTTTTATTCCCATATTTTTCTTAGCTTCATCAACACTACTATCTTTTTCCCAAAAACATGAACTAAATAACATTACCATAACTAGTAATGATATTACTATTGCTATTTTTTTCATAATCTAAAAATTAATAATTTAAAAACACAAAAACATAATACTACATTTTTGTGTTTTGTAAAGAGAATTATTATTTTTTTGTTAAAACTCTTAAGGAAAGTCTGAAAAACTATATAATTCAGACAAAATAAATTATTTTTTAGGAAAGTTTTTTGAAAAAATTTTTACTTATACCTTTGTATAGGAAAAAATTTTTGAAGAAAAATTAACAAAAAAGAATTATTTTTCTTTTATATTAGTTTTTCAGACTTTCCTTAATTAGTTCTTAATTTCTATACTTCCATGATTATTGGAATAATCATTGGTTCTCTATCCAATCTATGTAATAGAAACTTTTCTAAATCAGTTTTTATTATTTTTATTATATCTTTATCTTCCATATCTGGTACATCTTTTACTGTATTTTCAAATAATTCTTTTGATTTTTTAATAATCATTCTATGAATATGTCTCACTTCATCCAAGTATACAAGTCCTCTTGTTTCTAGTTTTATATGTCCAATTATAGCTTTTGTTTTTTTATCTACTTTAAAAAGTATAACAAGTACTCAAGAGTTCATCATTTTTTCTCTTGCTTGAATAACATGACTAGTTGCTAATCACATTCCATGTCCATCAATTACTAATTCTTGAATTGGTGCTTTTATTCTAGATCTAAATACTCTTCAATTTTTAGGAGCAAAATCTACCATATTACCATTATCTAGCATTAATACATTTTCTTCTCTAAAACCAGTCTCTACTGCTGTATTTTTATGTACTGTTCTAAAATATAGATCTCAGAATATTGGCATAAAATATTTAGGTTTCACTAGGTCTAAAAATATTTTTTGTTCTTCTTGGAAAGCATGTCCTCATGTATGTACTTCCCCATCATCTTTTGTTATTACATTTGCTCATAGTTTTATCAATCTATTTATAATTGATATAACTGATTTTTCATTTCATGGTACAATACTTGATGAAAATATAATAGTATCTCATCTAACTATTTCTACAGAGTTGTGTCTTCAGTCTGCCATTCTTGATAGTGCTGAGAATTCTTCTCATTGGCTTCATGTTGTAATTACTACTTGTTTGTGTGGTAATATTCATTCTGTATTTTTAGGTGTCATTTTTTTAAGGATTCCTTCTTTTATTTTTAGGTATCCTAATTCTTTAGCTATATTAATGTTTTCAACCATACTTCTACCACTTAAGAAGATTGTTTTATCATATTTTTCACATATATCAACTAATTGTTGTACTCTTGATATCCATGAAGAGAATGTAGCTATAATTAATCTACCTTTTGTATGATTTGATATTATTTTTTCTAATTCTTCTCATACATTTTTCTCACTCATTGAGAATCATTTTCTAGTTGATCATGTAGAATCAGATAAAAATAGGCTTATTCATCTTTTTCAGATTGATTCTATTCTATCTAAATCAGCTGGCTTATCTATTGCTGGTGTATGGTCTATTTTAAAGTCTCATGTATGTACTACTTTTGTTCATCCTGGTGATTCTATATATATTCATGCACAATCTGGTACTGAGTGATTTACATTGAAATACTCAACACTAAATTGTCCTACTTTTATTTTATCTCCTGAATGAGCATCTACTTCAATAAAAGTTGCATGTGGTAACAATCCTGCTTCTTCTAGTGATTTTTTTACTATTCATAGTGTAAATTTTGTACCATATAATACTGGCATTCCTAATGCTGGCATTACATGTTTTAGTGATCCTATATGATCTAAGTGAGCATGTGTTATAAGCATACCTTTTATATTTTTCTTATATTTTGTTAAGAATGATACATCTGGTATTGAATAATTAACTCATAACATGTCTGGATCTGCAAATTGTACTCAACAGTCTATTAATATAATATCCTCATCATACTGTAGCATTCACATGTTTTTTGCTCATGTTTCATTATTACCTCAGATTGGCATATATCTAGTATATCCTTCTCTAAGTGTTGGTAGGTAGAATTTTGTATCTGGAAATTTTGAAACAAATTTTCATCTTATCTCATCATCTTTTCTTGATTTATTTCTATCTCTGTTATTATTTCTTTCTCTTTTTTCTGATCTTTTTTCTGATCTTTTTTCTGATCTTTTTTCATTAACTCATGGTGTTTGTAAATTGGAGTTATCGGCTCATAGCTCTTTATCTAATTCATCTAAGAAATCTTGCATTTAATTTATTATTACAAAAATAAAGTAATAAATATCTAAATAAGTACAGAATTTTTATAAAAATAAATATAAATTTTATTCACTCAGAAACTCGACCAATTTGCTGAAGCAAAAATTGGGACTCAAGCAGTCTTCTCTTATAAAATTTAATTTATTTTCATAAAAAAGGCCTCTAGATATTTATTTTATATAAAATAATCCTAAAATTTTGATTTATAAAATTTGATTTTATATATTAACAAAAAGCACTTTTACTTGTTATATTTGATTTATATTTTGTTTTGTGAAAGTTTTGTTGAAAGAAAGTTTTTATACTTTTTTCTTAAGTAAGTTACTTTTTTTAGTACAGGGATTATATTTATTTTTTTAAAAAAGCAAATTATTTTACTTTTTTTACATAATTAAGTATATCATATTTAACATTTTATTGTCAATTTTTTTACTTTTCAGTTAAAAATTCTTCAAATTTTTCTCTAGAATATTTTATAATTGTTGTATCCCGATAATATGATCTTATTTTCTCTTCAGAAAAATCAGTCCCTATAAATCTCTTATTTTTAAATAGATATTTTGTAAAAAAATCATATTTTTCTTTTAATATATCTGATTTTTGTGCTTTATTCTCAAAATCTTTATTATGCAATATATAATAAGTAAAGCTTTCTGCAAAGTCTTCATACTTATTAGTCATTGCATATCATGATACAAAATCTGGTTTATCTTGTCAGGCTTTCATTATTTTTGCTGAATCCCATGATATTTCATAAAAATAATTACTTACATCTGTAAATAATGATCTTTCTAAATAATATAAATCAATATAATGGGCTAATTCATGTATTCATACTGCTGTATATTCCATAATACTCATTTCTTCTACTCAAAATAAATGCACGGATTTATTATGCATGTTTCATCTTATTTTTTCTTCTTCCCCATTAACCATTTTTATTTTCATATTTTCATACATATGTACATCTATATTTTCATACTTGTTTTCTATATCTTTATCATTTAAAAAATTTTTATATGATTTAACATATTTTTGAGTTTTGGTACTCAAATTGTTTGGGTTATAAAAAAAACGTATAGAATATGGATTATAAGTTAAGTCTTCTTGTGCTGACTCTAGTTCTACCTCAGAATGTTTTTCAATACTTTTTTCCATTACTTCCTCTACTATTTGATTATTTACTAATGGTTCAATATGTATTTTAAAGCTTTCTTGTCATCAAAAAAAGTAGTTTCCTAAATATGATATTAGAAAACTAAATAACACAAAACTAACCATAAATAATACTACTTTTTTCATAAAGTTATATAGAATACATTATTTTTACTATTAAATTCACTATCCCTGCAGCAAATACCACTGCTAAAAATCATATCATTCCCCACTTAACCATATCCTTTGCCTTTTTAATTTTTTCATCATCTCAACTACTTAGAGTCATCATAAGTGCTCATAATACTATAGATCATACTGCAAGTAATCAT
Organism: uncultured Candidatus Peribacteria bacterium; assembly: GCA_964344895.1. Classification (GTDB taxonomy): domain Bacteria; phylum Patescibacteriota; class Gracilibacteria; order BD1-5; family UBA6164; genus UBA6164. Next base: position 5,534 of record CAYFPB010000027.1, read on the forward strand.
ATGTATAATGCTATATTATTTGTCCAATCTTTTATTTGATTTCAAAAACCTCCACCTACTTCTGTATCCATTGATTGAACTAAATCTGAATCTAACATACAGTCATCTAAAGCAATTCAAATATCCCAATCTGTATCTCAATCAAGAGTTGGATCACAATTAGAATAAGCTAAAGAAAAAGAAAATAGACTAAATATTGCTATTAATACTAATAATATTTTTTTCATTTTTTTATATTTAGAAATTAATTCATGCTACCATTGTTACAGCTGCCCATGCTATTGCTACTACAAATATTCATATAATAGCATATACTAGGTGTAGCATTGCTTTTTTGTATTCTTCTTGGTTTCATCTTGCAAATGCAAGTCTTGCTCATATGTATAAAAATACTCATATTGCAACTACTAGAATCAAGCTTTGTAATGAGTCTTTAACCCACTTTAATAAACTTGCTAATAAATCTGTTCATATTTCAGTTCAACCTGATCATTCTAAGGCATCTGTTTCAGATGTTCATATTAATGCTTCTTGTATAGCATTTTTATCTCATGCTCAGAAGCTTGTATCTAAAAATACTATATTTAGTATTAATAATAATGTTACTAATATTATTTTTTTCATAATTTATTATATTAATTATCAAATTGTTATTTTATTCAACATACTTACTATTCACCATGCTGAGATAGATAATAGTACTCATGCTAGAGACCATATTATCCATGTTTTTGCTTTTTTTACTTTTTCTTCTTCTCATCATGATATCAGATATAAGAATCAACTAGCTATTAATGATATAACAGCTATTACTGCAACAAATTGTATTGCTTGTCCTATTATATTTGAGATAACTTCTGTTCATATATTATTTTCTATATTTGCATCTGTTGGTTTTTCTATATTTGAATCACTACATCATGGTAATCAAAAACAGTTTACACTTGGTGCTTCTGCATAGGTATTACTGACAAATATATTTGTCAGTAATAGTGTAGTTAATATAAGTATTTTTTGTTTCATTTTTTTATAATTATTATTAAAAAACTTGATTTTTTTATATAAAAGTATATAATGGTAATACAAAATGCTTGTTTATTATAACAAAGCCCCCCCCTAACTTTTTAAGTTAGGCCAAAAAGTACTTCTTTATAAATACATTTTATGAAGAAGTTTTTTTATTTCTTCATACTCTTCTTTTTCTATTTTTCATATAAGTTTTATAAATCTTTTTTTATCTAACACTTTTGCTTGAGATAATAATATACTTGATGTTTCTTTTTTATATCATTCTTTAAAATGTGGTTTTTCAAGTAAATAATAAAATTTATTATCTTTTTTTTCTTGTGTAGATAATGGGACTCAATATAATAGACTTCATATATTTTTCATAACCAGAAATGGTCTCAGAAATTTATCTTTTCAATTTTCTTCATCTCATATATTTATTCATAGTTTAACATACCATATTTGTCTTTTTTTTATATACTTTAATGTTTTTTTCTTATCTATCAACTTTTTATGCTCATTCCACTTATCATAGTCCTTTTTCATTCTATCTTCTTTTTTAGTTATATAAAATAAATCTTACTATCGCAATTATATAATATGATGCTAATGCCACCACTAATGCATATACTCATGACATAAATATAGCTTTTCATTTACTAAGTAACTCATCTTGTCCATGATGCAACACAATATACCCTCCTCATATAGTCATCACAAGTATTGCTAAACTTCAAAGTGCTATCATCAGTTTTTGTATCAATGTCCCCAAAGCAAAATTAATAAGCTCACTAGTAGTCTCTACCCCTGCACTCTCCTTACTCATCCCCGGAGTTAAATTCCCAACTTTTATTTGAAATCACTTACTTGTAATATCCCCATGAGAAAAAGGAGATTTATCATACTTTTCTTGTGCTTCCTGCTTAGCTTCTGCTGCTATTTCTGCTTCCATTTCTGCAGCACTTATTTCTTCTTCTAATAAATCTGCATTAATTAATAATTGTTCACAACTAACTCATCAACCAGGTTGACATGCTTCTGCAGCCTTTCTAGCATTAGCATATTTTGTTTTTAAATCCTTAACCTTTTCTTGAGCAGCAGCATGTATATTTCTTGCTCATTGTAAAGCTTGCTTTTCATTTCATTTTAATAGTGCTTGATCACGTTCTGCTTCTGCTGTTGTTAAATTATTTTGAGCTTGTAATAAAGTTTGAGTTTCAGATTTTAATTCTGTATCTATCTGTGTTTGAACTGCTTTATATCCTGGTGTTTCTGGTTCATATGCTTTTTGTGCTTCATATAAATTTTGAAGTTTTTCTGTTTGTTTCTTTGCTTCTAAAGCTATTTCAGCAGATTCAATTCCTTCTTGAGCTATAGTTATTTGACCTTCAGTACTTTTAATTTCCTTTTGTATTTCTTCTTTTTTCCATTCTTGATATTCTGCATTTTTTTGCATTGTTTGTGATTCTGATTCTTTTAATTCTCTATTAAAATCATCTTCTTG
>CAYFPB010000027.1:8145-13751 GCA_964344895.1 uncultured Candidatus Peribacteria bacterium
TTCTGATTCTTTTAATTCTCTATTAAAATCATCTTCTTGCATTGAATTTTCTTGTTGTAATTCTTTTTGTGTTTCTTCCTGTCTTCATTCTTGGTATTCTGCATTTTCTTGCATTGTTTGGGCTTCTGATTCTTGGACTTCTTTATCAAATAGTTTATCTTTTTCTGCTTCTTCCATTTCTTCAAGTGCTTTTTGTTCTGCTTTATATTTTTCTCTCTTTTCCTGGGCTTTCCTTATTGATTCTTCTATATCATTTTCTATACGTATAGCATCTTCTAAAGTTGCTCAATCATCCATTCTTTCTATTACTTTTTCTGATACTCACAGCTCTTCTGCTCTTCTTTCTACATCTCTTGCTGCAGCTTCTCTTGCTTCCATTTCTTGTTGCCTTTCTTGTTCGATTTCTTGTTGTCTTTGTTGTTCTTGTTTCCTTATTTCTTCTTGTTCCTTAAACCATACATCTAGTCATTCTTCTGTAGATCTCTTATCTGCTTCTATTTGTTCTATTGAAACTCATCTATCTATTTTTCTTAAAGTATCTTCATAATCAATAGCCTTATCCATTGCTTCATTATACCTGTCCATATTCTCTTTGGTTGGATTATTATAATACTCTTCTTTTATTTGATTAGCTTCATTATATAATTTTTCTGATTCTTCATTTAAAAATTCAGAAAAAACTATAAAAAATGAAAAACTTATATAAAAAACTATACTAATTATTATTTTTAATTTTAATCTCATTTTGTTTTGTTAATTTCTAATTTATTTACTATATTTATTTAAAAATAATTTCTTATTTTCATAAAAATAGTTATACTAACATTTAGTATAATCAAAATATAATAATAGACAAATGAAAATAGCAATTTTACATGAAATGTTTGTGAAGCTAGGTGGGGCTGAGAAAGTTGTTGAGAACTGGATGGGAATTTTTCCTGATGCAGATCTTTTTACATTGATATATGATGAAGAAAAGGTTGGGAAAATATTTCCTAAATGCAAAATAAATAAACAAGTTTTTGATTTACAAACTCAAAAAATATATAAGCTGACTAAAAAACAAAGACTATGCTTCCCTTTTATGGCAAAAAGTATTGAACAACTAGATTTTTCTCTTTATGATGTAGTACTTTGTAGTTCTAGTTGATTTGCTCATGGAGCTATTACAAAACCTGAAACAAAGTTTATAGTATACTATCACTCTCCTGCTAGATATATGTGGGATTGGACAAATGAATACAAAAGAGATATTAGTAAGAATAAGATAGTAAAAACTACATTGAAATTTGTATTAAACAAGATGTTTTTAGGTCTTAGACAATGGGATTACATAGCATCAAATAGACATGATATAACTATAGCTAATTCTGAAAATACAGCTAGAAGAATAGAAAAATATTACAAAAAAGACTCTATAGTACTTTTCCCTCCTGTTGAAACTGATAGATTTGCTCAAAAAATAATTTTTACTACAAAAGAAAAAGTATATAAAGATTATTATATAATTTTATCAGCTTTAACAGAATTTAAAAAAATAGAAGTAGCAATTGAAGCTTTTAATAATATGCCAGAAAAAAACTTACTTGTTATTTGAGAATGAGACTATAGAAAAAACTTAGAAAAACTAAGTGAAAACAAAGCTTTTTTTGTAAATGAAAGAAAAAGAACTATAGACCATGATAATTTATTTAGAGAAAACAATATAGTATTCTCTTGAGCTAAATATGGTGATGAACTTGTTAGTTTGGTACAAAATAGTAATTGATTAATATTCCCTTGAGAAGAAGATTTTGGAATAGTTCCTATAGAAGTAATGGCAGCTTGAAAATCAGTATTTGCTTACAGGTGAGGTTGATTACTTGAGACTGTTATAGAATGAAAAACTTGAGAATTTTTTAATGAAAAAGACTGAGCTGATTTTATAGACAAGTTTTTAGTTTTTGATGAAAATAATAAAAATGATAAATATAAAGCTTCTGTTTGTGCTAAACAGGCAGCAAATTTTTCTAAAGAAAAATTTGAAGAAAAAATAAAAAGTCTAGTAAAAAACTAGACTTTTTATTTTTATTATATATAGTATATACAATAAACTATTAAATAATATTTTATATAAAAAAATATTTGTATTTTTAATGAAATAAACAATTTAAAATCAAAAATTTTATAACTGTTTGAACGAAGTGAGTTTTATAAAATTTTTAGATTTTATTTGTGAAATGAAATGTTAAGAAAATTCATTATTTTTGTTATAAATATATTATTTAATTAACTTTAATTTAACAAATTATTAAAAAATGTTTAAAAAAAATCTATTTACTCTGCTTGTAATGTTTTTAATAATAGTATTACCCTTTTATGTAATACTTGCAGTTTGATTTACAAGTCAGGCATGAATTGCTAATGCTGGTTTTTATATAAAAGAGCTTGTATTGGTACTACTTTTTTTAAGTTTGGTTTTTGAGTTTATTAGGAACAAAAAATTACCAAGTTTTGATATAATTGATTACTTAATTTTTTGATATATAGCTTATTGAGTTTGAATTACTCTGGCTAACTGATTATGATTAAATAGTATAGTTTATGGTTGAAGATATGATTTTATTTTCTTTGGAGTTTTTCTTATATTAAAACACTGAAAACAGTTTATACAAGTAAATGATACAAGATTATTAAAAACATTTATTATTAGCTGATGACTATCTTTACTCTTTTCTATTCTGATAAAATTTAGACTATGAGAACAAGCATTGCTAATGTTTGGGTTCACAGAATATACTAGTAACTGGACTTATTCTTGAAGTATACCAAACTACCATTGACTTGAAAACTCATGAATAAAAAGATTTCAATGAATCTTTGATTGACCTAACCAAATGGCATTTTTCATAATCCTATATGCTTCTGTATTCATGCACTATATAAAGAAAAAATTTGAATACCATATTATACTAATATTAGTAGTCTTTTTTTCTTTACTAATAATTACTTACTCAAGAAGTGCCCTGCTTTGAGTATTTAGTTGAGTTTGATTACTTGTACTATTAAACCTAAACTATATCTACAAGAAATATAAAAAAGTCTTTATATCTTGAATCCTTATAATACTTTTAAGCATTTTTTGAATTTTTATTTCCTTTAATGAAAATTTAAAAAATATTATTTTAAGAAGCTCTTCTACAACTGGTCATTTTGATAGAATGGAGATTGGTTTAGAAAGATTTGAAAGTGCTCCTATGTGATTATGACTAGCTGAAGCTGGTCCTGCTTATAGAAGTATTTATCCTGACTTACAAACAAAAGAAGCAGAAAAATACTATATACCTGAAAGTTGGTTTATTCAACAATTAATAGAATGAGGTATCATATATTTTTCCCTATTTTGCTACATACTCATACTTCTTCTAATAAATATGTACAAAAACTCTAAACCTCTGTTTATATGACTTATAGCCATATTAGTAATGAATGTATTTCTCCATATATTTGAAGCAACATATCTTTCTATATTGTTATTTATATTTGTAGGACTTATTTATAAAAAATGAATCAAACTAAGTTAGTTTGATTCATTTTTTATAAATTTCTAATCCCTCCCCCTCCTTTCGTCGGGTACTCCCTTTAAAAAAGGGAGAAACTTAATTTCTTCCCTTTTTAAGGGAAGTACCCCCTAGGGGGGATGGGTTATTCTATTTTAAATAGTTGATATTTTTTAAAAAATAGTTATTGTATATTTATTATTTTATAAAAATATTATTATGTCTAACAATCAAACAAATGAGTATCAGATGCTTGCAAATGTTTTTAGTTTGACTGCTTATTTTAGGTTTATTTTAAATCAAAAGTTTTCACCTATTATTATCAATTATTTACTAAAAAACTCATGACTTAGTCAGGATGATTTAAAAAATAGATGGGATAATTTTGATAAGGTTTTTAATAGTGATTATTGAAAGCTAATATCAGCTCTTAGCTTTTGTACTATAACAGAAGCAATGTGATACTTAACAGATAGAATTATAAAAACTAAAGACTTAAAAAATACTATTATTATAGAGCTTGGTTGTTGATTTTCTAATAAATGATTGAGAGTTGTTGATGCATATGATTTAGATAATAGATATTATTTTGAAACTGACAGAAAAGATGTAATTGATTTCAAAAAATGATTCTATGATGAAATAAGTGAGGAACATAAAACTCCTACAATTCAAAAATTGGATGTACTTAATAGACAAGATTTTATAGACCTGTTTAATCAAATAAAGATATTAAAATATGAAAATGATGAACTAAAAAATATTTTTATTTTTGATGAATGAGTAACATTGTATTTAAATAAAGAAGAACAAAAACAATTTTTTGAAAATCTTAGATTTTTCTGAAACCTACTAAAAGATAGCTGATTCAAAGTAGAACATATGACCCCAGATATTCCCTCTCATGAAAACTTCACAAACTGGCTAGTACATGAATGATTTAGCCTAAAAGATCACCTAGATGTAATGCAAAAGGTTGATCCAAAAATAATAAATGCCCTACATAATACTGAAGAGGATTTTTTCAGAGAAAACTGAATAGATACTAAAAAGATCAAAAAGTATTATTATGACGAACTTGTTATTTCAAAAATGAAAACTCATAAACTTGTAAAATACAATGAGATAGAATGACTAAAAGACAAAATAAGAAAATTTTTAAAACAAGAAATCCTATTTGCATGGGAAATGGAATTATAATTTAAACTAATTCCCCATACTACTATATTTTTTCTCTTTTGGAATAAAAAGAAAACTTTCAGAAAAACTTAAACAAAAAAAATAGAGGTCAAAAAAGACCTCTATTTTGTTTTATTAGCAGTTGATGTAAATATACTTAACTTAAACATAACTATATATTTAAAACATAATATAAATACAACACCTATATTATATATTTTCCATACATTGTCAAGTATATTTTTATTATCTTTCTCTATTTTATGCTATTTTTAATAAATATTAAAAATATATTAAACATATTTTATGTATTGTTATTATTGGGATTTATTTATAATGTTTTCCCAATCATGATTGTATAATAAATCTTTTCAACTCAGGAACAAATTCAGATAATTCTTTTGAATATTGACTATAATAAGAATCATCTAAATTTAATAATGACTTAATAGCATATTTATAATCAATAGAAAGTAAAATTTTTTCTTTTTTTTCACTAAAAACTTTTTGTTGAGCCTTTAATAGTTCAATTTTTTTTGTTATATATATTGTTTTTCATTGTATTATTCTATATGCTAACTCTTCAGGGCTATCTAAATTTTTTTCTTGAAGTTTTTTAATTAATCTTTTATAATATTTTAAATCACCTTTATGTCAAAACTGACATTTTTCTTCTGATCATACAACTTTCTCTATTTTGTCTTTAGTACAGTTCTCTTGAGCATGTACATCTGATGATAATCATAGAGTTGATAATGATAAACTAGTTACAATAGTTGCTACTCATAGGTGTTGGCTTAATTTAGACATGGTTTTATTTTTATTTAACTAAAATACTCACATATAATACTTTTATTTTTATTTTTGTCAATTAAAAATGGTCATTTT
>CAYFPB010000028.1:0-13077 GCA_964344895.1 uncultured Candidatus Peribacteria bacterium
ATTTTTTATAGTAGCTATTTTTCCAGATACACAAAATTTTTTACAGACTCTTTTAGTAGTAAAATACCATGATAATATACTGATTTTTTTACTATCTCAAAATTTTTTTTATTAAAAACTATTGACATAATTGTTATAAGTTTTATATTAAAAATATTAATATGTAATTAATAATTATGTGATTTAAATTTTCAGTTTCTAATAGTTTAATTATAGTCTCTATAATTATTACAATATTAGCATATTTTATGCCTAGTTTGGATGTTTTTTGAGTAAATAATATTTTTTTAAGAGAGTGATTATATCATATTTATTTTATTCAGTTTTTTACTTGAACTTTTTTGCATGGATGATTAATGCATATATTATTTAATTCATTTTTTCTTTACATATTTTGAAATACTTTAGAGCTATTGATTTGAAAAAAGAAATATATAATATTTTTCTTATTTGTAATAATTTTTAATGGTATATTAATATCAAATATAACAGATCAAAATACTATATGAATAAGTGGTTTTTGTATGGCTTTATTATCTTACTATACACTAGAGCTTAGATCCAGAAATAATCCAGAGTATAAATGATGAGTAACAGCTTTGATTATAAATATATGAATATGATTTATACCATGAATAAGTTTATATTGACATTTGTTCTGAGCAGTTGCAGGTGTTTTATACTATCTATTTACAAAAGATTTTTTTAGAAGAAAATATATTTGAGCTATAGATCCTGAAGCTACTTAAAAAAGATTAATTTGTAAAAAATTAATCTTTTTTGTTTATAAGCATAAATATTTTATCTTCTACTCTATCTATATCATATCAAAATGATTTTAGATGAGTAAAAATACTATTTTCACTATTTCAATCATAATTATCAACTATTATTAGTTTTCATCAGTTTTTTACAAGCTTGTAAGCCGTATTTATTGTTAATGCTGGAACTTCTGTAATAGATATACCATGATTAATTATTACAACATCTTTTGATTCAGGTAGTAGTGTAAGTATTTCCTTATTGTTTTTGTAATTTATTCATTTTAAATTTTTTGCATTTTCTCATATGAAATACATTAGAGTTGGATCAATTACTCATAGATGTAATACATCTTTATCTTTAAAAATATCTTTTTTTATTCATAATTTTTTAAGGATAGGTAGAGAACTTAAGGTCTTTTCGATTTTATTTCACTCAAAATAGGGATCAAATGTTAATCATTTTTTCCCTTGTAGTTTTATTTCTATTTGATTATCAGTATAGTTTTCTAGAGTCATGTATAATTATTACTATTATTTAAATAATTATACAATACTTTATTTATTAATGCAAATATTAGCTAATCAATACTTTTTCTACTTCAAAAAGCATGTCTTCATCCTGGGTTCAGGTTAGTTTTCAAGATTTCATTTTTTTATCTAGATTAACTAGATTTATATATATTTGTTTTGCTTCATTATAAGATATTTTGTAATTTTTATTTACTAAAAATCATCTATTTCATAGATTTAAAGCTTCTGTAATATTTGAGTTATTAGAAGATTTAAGTTTTAATATATATATACTTGTTCTTAGGTTTGCTAGTAGGTTATTATAGAGCGCATAGATATTGGTGTCATTAAGTATAGTTTTTATCTTATCTATAGCAGCTATATAGTTTTTATTTAGTATATCATCTACAACTTGAAAAATGCTTTCTTCTAGTTCTGGAGCTATATTATTTGTAATTTCTTTATCATTAATATAGTCATAATTTATTAAAAGTTTATCTAGTTCACTTTTTATTTTATCTAGATTAGCTGATTTGTATCTAATAATAGTTTTTATGGCTGATGGAGATATTTTTCAATTATATTTTTGCTTTATTATTCACTCAATATCAAAGTCATTTTTTATATTAAATTCCTTAAAGTCACTTACTTTTTTTAATTCTTTAAATAGTTTCCCCCTTTTATCTATATCTGAAGAATGAAATAAAACTATATTATCATCTGGAACTTTATCCAGTATATGTAATATTGTATTTTGTTTATCTTCTTTTATTTCTTTATTAAAAAAAATAATTATTAATTTTTTTTCACTTAAAAAACTAGTAGATGTAATGTTTTCTATTAAAAAATTATCATCTACATCACTTAAATCTTTAATATTTACTAAGTTAAAATCTCAGAATTTGGATACAAATTTATCCCTCCAAGCTTTTACTTGTTCATTAACTAAAGAACTAGAATTTCATGTAAAAAAGTATATCATATTTATTTATAATAAATCTTCATAATCTTGTTTAGAAGATAGGACTTTATATATTATTACTTCTTTTTTTATTTCATCTGTTTCATAAAAAATTTTGTAATTTTTCTTTACAACCATTACTCTATAATTATTGTGAAAAATAGGATATCTATGAGGAAAAATTTTTAGAGAATATATTTTTGAATATATTTCATTAGCTATGTTAAGGCAAATATCTTTACTAAAAGAAAATCTAAAAATGTAATCCAGTAAACTTATTATTTCATTGTGAACTTCATCAGGAATATTTACTCTATACATTATTATAAATTATTTATAAAATCACAGCTTTTTTTATAGGATTCCTCTACACTAATTCATCCTTTCTTATTGTATTTTAATTTTGAAGATTCTATTTCTTTTATAATTAAATTTTTATCTTTGACTATATCATAGAATTTTATTTTATTTTTTACTGTTGTTGTCATAAAATTGGACAATTAAATTATATTTATATTATTGTATATATTTTTTTATTTTATACAAGTTTTATTAAGTTTTAATTATCCTTTTTAATTTTTCACTTCCCTCAGTATTTATTAGTTTAAATACATTTAGAATAGACTGCATAGATGATTTTAGGTTTAATAAATCTCTAGGGTTAGCCCTGTTTAAAGCTAGTCTATTTAGTATAGAGTTAATATTTGATACTCAGGATAGTTGTTTTCTTGTTTTATCAAGTAGTATTTTATTGTTTTTAAATTCTTCTATGAACTCTAGTCTGTTATTAATATCATCTATATCATTTAGTGGTTTAATAATCTGTTCTTGTAAGAAACTGCATCACATCGGTGTGCTTGTTTTATTTAGTAGTCAAAATAAAGTTCAGTTAGTTTTTGATTTTGTGGAAAAATTGTAAAGTAAGTCTAGATTTTTGATAGTTGCTTCATCAAGTTGCATGTAGCCTTTGTAGTTCAGTAGAGATATCTTATTTAAAAAATCTAGTTTTGATTTTTGGTTTGTTTCAAGGTATTCTAGTAGCATCGATGCTGCTTTTTGAGCTACTGGGTAATTTTCTATACCAAATCATTCTAGGTTTTTAACCGAAAAATGATTAGTTAGGTTTTTTCTTGCTTTATTATTTGCTGTAAAAAAAAATAAGTTTAGTGAATATTTTTTTTCTAATGTTTCTTTTAGAGTTTCATTACTAAACAATGATTTTTCTAAAACAACTTCTTTGGGTCAATATTTGTAAAGTTCTTTAATTAGTTCGTCTAAATTATCAAATTCAGCTGCTTCCCATTTATTTGTAGAAAGATCAAGCAAACTTATTCAAAACTTATTTTTTTCTTCTACTATTGATAATATATAATTACTTGCTTGTTTTGTATCAAAACTTTCTCACTCTAACTCTAGAGTTGCAGGGGTAACTACCCTAACTACTTCCCTTTTTACTATTCATTTTAATTTTGGATCTGATACTTGTTCAGCAAATGCAACTTTATATCCTGCATTTACAAGTATAGGTAGATACTTTTCTTTAGCATGAAATGGTATTCAGGCAAGTGGAGTTGATTTTTCAGCATTTTTATTTCTGGTTGTAATGGCTATTCCCAGGATTTTATGAGCAATTTGAGCATCTTCATCAAACATTTCATAAAAATCTCACATTCTAAAGAACAAAATACAGTCTTTGTTTTGTTCTTTTAATTCATAGTATTGTGCCATTGCAGGAGTAACATTCATAATTTTATAGTTATCCCTCCCCTGCTAGGGGGAGGTTAGGAGGGGGGTTAAAATATAATTTTTCTTCTATCTAATCTAATAAATTCTTGTCAGTAGTTAATGTATCTAGAGATATTTAATAGTATTCATAGAGCTAGCATTAGTGATAATAAAGATGATCATCAATAGCTTATGAATGGTAGAGTAATTCAAGTTAATGGTACTATGTTTAGATTTACTCATATATTTATAAAGGCTTGCATAAGTATCCGTGAAGATATTCATATTGCTGAGTATTTTCAAAAAAGATCAGATACTCTGGAGGCTATATAAAATCATCTATATCATATGAATAAATAAAAACTGAGTAAAGCTAATCCTCATATAAATCAGAGTTCTTCTATTATAACTGAGAATATAAAATCTCACTGTACTTCTGGTAGGTATCAAAATTTTTGAATAGATCATCCAAATCATAGTCCTGTAAATCAACCACTTCATATAGCAATAAGTGCTTGCTCAGTTTGGTAATTAATCGTTTTGTTTCTAATAGCTTCTTTATTGTCAGCTAAAAAGTTATCAATTCTTTGAGTTATATATCAGAGTGTATTTAGATTTTTTCATGTAGTTTTATCATATTTTCATGATGAGTAAACTCAGACTATCAGACTTATTCAGAGTATAGCTGTCACTAGCAAGTGCTTTATATTCATACCTGCATAAAAATACATAATTACTGAAACTGGTACTACTACCATTATAGTTCAAAAATCTGGTTGTAATCAAACGAGTAATACAATAAGTCACAATATAAACATAAATGGAATGTATCACTGTTTAAAATCAGATAAACTTCATTTATATTTTTTAAAGAAAAATGCAAAAAATAGTATTAAGGCTAGTTTTAAAAACTCTGTTGGTTGTATTGTAAATGGTATTCAAGGTATGTTTATCCATCATCTAGCTCATTTCATACTCATTCACATTGCAAGTACTACTACAAGTAAAAAAATAGCTAAACCAAATATTTTTTTGACATGTTTTTCAAAAAAACTATAGTGTATTTTTGTTACTATCCCCAATATTATTAGTGATATAACTACATGGGCTATATTTCTAAGAACATAAAAGTAGTTAAAAGCTTCTTTTTCATATCCTGCCTGTACCATTATATTTGTTACCCTAAAAGAAGAATAAACACTCACACTAGATATCATTATCATTCAAAAAATAACTAGCAATAATACAGCAAAAAATAATTTATAATCAACTTGTTTTTTCATTAATTAAGTAAAAAATAATAAATATTGGTCACGTAGTTCTGGAATCATTATAAATAATAATCATTTAATAAAAACTACAAGTAGTATAGCAACCATTGGTGTCAAATCTAGAACTCAAATAGTAGTAGGTATATATTTTTTTATATTAGCATACATAGGATCAATTATACTTGCTATAAACTTTGGTCTTAGTCTAACTCTTAGGAGTACTTGAAATAATGAAAGTATTACATCAAATAGTATAAACCGAGATAGTATTTCAAGCATTACAACAATTCAAAATAAAAATTGCATATTTTAATATTTAGAAATTAAAATTAATTAGATATTTTCTTTTTCATTATCTATTAAAAATTTATATCATATTTCAGCTGCTTTTTCTTGTGCTTTTTTCTTGCTAGTTCATTCTCATTTTCATATAAGTTTGTCATTTAAATATACTCATACTTCAAATGTTTTATCATGGTCAAGTCAGCTTTCATCTATTACTTCATAACTAGGTGTTATATCATATTTTGCTTGGGCGTATTCTTGTATATTTGTTTTAAAGTCTTTTATTAGGTTATATTTAAGAATATCTTCAATTGTTGGATATATATGTGTATCAATAAAATCTTCAGCTTTTTTGAATCATAAATCTAAAAATATAGCTCAAAGTAAAGATTCTACTACATTAGCTAGTAAGTAATCATTCTCTCTTCATCAAGATTTTTCTTCTCATTTTCCTAGTATTAAATAATCTGAAAAATCTAGTTTTTTAGCTACTTTTGCTAGGTTTGTTCCTCTAACTAAAGCACTTCTAATATCAGTGAGTTCTCACTCTGTTTTTTTTGGGTAGTTTAGGTATAGATTATTTGTAATTACTAGTTCTAATACAGCATCTCATAAAAATTCTAATCTTTCATTATGTTCTGGTGCATAATCAGGTTTTTCATTTACAATAGATCTATGAATAAATGCTAATATATAGTTAGATATATCATTATAATCAATATCTAGCTTAGCTAAAAGTCATTCAAACTTTTCAATCATAGCTTCACTTTCTATGGCTTTTTTTGTGATAACCATCTTTTTATTTTTAAAGAATTAATTAAAAATAAAAACTTTAAAATCAAGAAAAGTATTACTTAACTTTAAACTTTTTATTTTAGTATTTTTATTCTATACTTTTTTTTGAAAAAGTAAAGAAAAAACAGAAAAATTTCATTTTTCTGTTTTTTAAATATTTCTATATTATTTTTTATTTTTCTTTTTGCTTTTCTTTTTCTTTCAAACTACTTTTAATTTTGCTTTAGATTTTGATTTTTTAGTTTTAGGATTATTGCTAACAAGTTTTAATTTTTTTTCTTTTATAGTTTCAGTTTTTTCAATTATTGAGTTTACTCTGTTGAATATACTATTAAAAGCATACATTCATTGTTCTGAAAACTCTAAGCTTCTTGCAATATCATAATTGACTCAGTTAATTACAGATTGAATATCTGAATTATTTATTCTACTATCTTCCTTTTTTAGTAAATTAATTAGGAATAATGGATAGTTTACATCTACTTGTAGAGAAAAAGTTTCTATTGTGTTTTTGTTCATTTCTAGTTTTAGTTAATAATCAATATTTATTATTTTAATATATTTTTTTATAAAAGTCAAAAAAAACACCAGTTTTAGCTGGTGGTTTTTTCTTAATTCAAAACTTTTCCTCAAACCATGGCATCTTCCATTCTTTCTTTAATAGTTTTTATTATTGTCTTTGCTTTGGATACATTGTTTGCAAAGATAACTCTTTGTCTTACTCTAATTCAATCAATATCATATTCATTAGAATCAAAATAAAAACTTATTAAGATATTTCATTTTTCTATGTCTTTAGAATTTTGCTTTAAATTTTGTGCTAATAAATCAATTTCAAAATTATTTTGTAAAAAGTGATTGTTATAGGCTAGGTAGCTTTGAATCCCATGAATTGATCATTTATATAAATACATTAATTCAAAGAGTTTTATATTTTTTAGTTTTACTGAGTTGCTTAATTTTATATTTAAAGCAGCTTCTATTGATTTAAGTAAATCTTTATAGAAATCTAATGCTTCAGGTGTTAGGTTTCAATTATTATTACTATTATTTAAGTTCATCTTTATTATTATCAATTAATCTTTTTTCGTCAGTATATTATTTTTTTTATAAAAAATGTAAAGAGAATTTTTATTTTTTTTGCATAATAGTTAATTCTTGTTATAATAGAGCTGTTTTATTAAAAAAATAAAAAAATGAAGACACTTATATTATGACTATGAGCATTTTGATTTGCTGTAGCTAAACATTTATGAGAAAACAATAAAGATACTGATTTTTATGCTTATGAATTAAATAATGAGATTTTTGATAGTATAAAAAATGGAAGAAAACATCCTTTCTTTTTTGATTGATATAGTTTACCAGAAAATATTGTATTTACAGATAACTATAAAGAAATATTAAAAGAAATTGATTTATTAATTTTAGCTATACCAACTCAATTTATAAATAGTACTATTTGAGAGCTTAAAAATGAATTAAAACCTTGAGTTACAATATTAAATCTTGCTAAATGAATAGATCTAAATAATGACTTATCAATAAGTGAACTATTATCAAAACAAATGTGAGATAAAGATTATAATTATGCGGTTTTATCATGATGAATGATAGCTTCAGAATTTGTAGAATGAAAAATACTATGAGCTGATATAGCTATAGAAAATAGTGAGATTTGAAATCAATTAAAAAAAATGTTTCAAAGTGAAAACTTAACTATAAAAATAAGAAAAAATGTAGTAAATGTAGAACTTTATGGTAGTTTAAAAAATATACTAGCTATTATTACAGGTTATTATGAAGCTAAGTGATACAAGCAGTCAAGTATATGATTGATTATATCAGATTTTTTAGTAGAAATGCAAGGTATTATTGTTTTATACTGAGGAAATCAAGTTTTAGACTTCTCTTACTATTCCCTATGATCAGATATAATAGCTACTTGTTTTTGAGATTCAAGAAATAGATATTTAGGAAAGCTTTTATGATCAGGAAAAAACATAGAGCAAGCTATAGAAATACTTATAAATGAAAATAAGATGGCTGAATGATATAAGACTTTGTTAGTGGTACATGATAAAGTAAAAGATTTAGAATGATATGATATGATAAAATTTATTCATAAAAAAATAATATAGCATATTGCTATATTATTTTTACTTAAAAAAACTAACACTTATTTCATTATAATCATTTTCTTTAATTTTGTTTAATTCATCATAGTTTTCTATAACAGTGTTTAGTACACCATTAACTATTTTTTTAGATGAATCATCTCAGAAAGATTTTGCAATTTGTACTGCTTCATTAATAGTTACCTTTGCTGGGATTTCTTCATCTAAGAAAAACATTTCAGCTAGTCCCATATATATAGGTAAAATATATATTGGGCTCATTTTTTCTATTTTGTATTTAGGAGTGTATTTGTTTATAATAAAAATAAAAAACTTTTCATAGTAAGTAATTGTTTTTACCATACTTTCAATATATTTCTCATCTTTTGAAAAACTAAAAACACTGTCATAAAAACTATTTAGAAAAAGATCTTTATCTATATTGTTATAAACCATAGAATAAAGCTCTTGAAATAAAAGTCTTCTTGATTTTATACGATTTACCTTATCTGACATATTTTTTATTAAAATTTAAAAGACACAAAAATAACATAGATTTTTATAAAAATCTATGTTATTTTTGTTATTATATTCTAGTTGTATTATTTTTCTTAGCTTTTGGAGCTTCTACAACTCTACCTTTATATACCCCATTTTCATCAGCAAAATGAGATAAACCAGTAGCTTCTTTGTTTAACATAACTCTGTTTTTTAGCTTTTTAGCAGCTAATTTTATCCAGTTACTTGTTCTTCTTCTAGTTCTTGATTTAGAAGTTTTTTTAGTTGGTCAGAAAGCCATAATATCTGTGTGTTAAATAATAAAGAGCATTTTTACGCGGGGTATTGTATATCTTTTTTAATAAAATGCAAATTTAAATTTGAAAAAAAATTAAAAATGTGTATAATAAGCTAAATTTACATGTAATTTTATAAAAAAAATGAGAAAAATATTGATAGTTGAAGATGATAGATGAATATCAGCTTCTTTGAAGTTGTATTTAGAAAACTCAAACTATAATGTTGTATTGCATTTTGACTGAATTGATGCTGTTGAGAGAGTTAAAACAGAAAATCCAGATCTATTAATACTTGATATAAATCTACCACTTAAGGATGGTATTCAAATAACTCAAGAATTAAGAGAGTTTACAAACTTACCAATAGTAATGTTAACTGCTAGATGAAGTGAAGATGATAGAATAAATTGACTTGATGCATGAGCTGATGATTATGTTGCAAAACCTTTTTCTCCTAGAGAATTACTAGCTAGGATAAATACAATTATGAGAAGACTTACTGATAGAGAACCTTCTAGTAAAAATTTATTAAAACTATGATGAGTTGTAATTGATACTGATAAAAAATCAGTAGAATCAGACTGAGAAAAAGTAACTCTTACATCAAATGAGTATGAAATATTAAAAAAACTTATAGAAGTAAAATGAGCTATTGTTTCAAGAGAAACAATAATGAAAGAAATAATTGGTTATGAAAAATATGTGTATGATAGAACAATAGATACACATATAAAAAATTTAAGAAAAAAGATTAATAAACAAAATTTTATTGTAACTGTAAGATGAGAATGATATAGAATTAATATTTAAATATAAATATGACACTCTCAAGAAAATTTATTATATCCCTTGTTTTATCTATTATATTTATCGCATGAGTAAATATAATAGCTTTTTTTGTGTTTTATTCTTCCCACTTGGAAAGTTATTTTATAGAAAAAGTTAAAACTAGAGATAATATAACTATAGATTATATAAATACAGTAATAGAAAAACAAACAGTTGATGATATAGATAGTATATTTAGTGATACAGAGATAGAATTTTTTGAACTACTTGAAAATAATGATTGAAATATTCCTCTTGATAAACAACAAAATGTTGATGTTGTTATTAATTATTTAGTAAAAAGTGGTGTAAGTCATAAATATATAGAAGAAATAATTCCACCTGATAATTTTTCTAAGGTAATTGAAGCTCTTTGAGATGAAAACTCTTTGGAGTATGATTTTGTAAAAAAGATGATAAACTCAATAATTATTACAAATATAGTTTCAATTTTTATTATCATAGTAGGGTTACTTATTTTTATTAGAAGTACTATTTTACCTATTAGAAATGTTACATCTAGAATACAGAAAGCTATTAGTGATACAAATGTAATATGAGATAATGCAAAACTTGAAATTAAATATCATAATAAAAAAGATGAGGTTTGATTGCTTATAGATGCAATTAATAATCTGAATAATAAACTAAATATGCAAGAAACTATTAGATCAAGACTTCTTGCTGATATATCACATGAATTAAAAACACCAATTACTTCTATTCAATGTTATTTAGAATGAATTAATGATGGGGTTATAAAACTAGATAATAAAAATCTAAAAGCTATTACTGATGAAATGACTAGACTTATAGCTTTGGTTAACAAAATAATGGAATATGAAAAAAGTGATAGAGAAAAATTAAATATTAGCTTGGATGCATACAATGTATCTGACCTGATCAAACTTTTAGTTGAAACCCATAAGAAGAGGCTAAAAGAAAATAAGCAAAGAATCAAAGTTACTTGAGATGATAAGCTATTACTAGCTTTGGATGAAAATCTATTTAAGCAACTTGTTCATAATTTAATCTGAAACTTTTTAAAATATGCATGAAGGAATTCCCTTCTCAAGATTAATATAACAAAAAAATATATTGATTTTACAGATAATTGAGTATGAATAAAAACTTCACAAATTCCCTATTTAACAGAGAAATTTTATCAAGGTAATATCGAAAAAACTTGAGATATAGACTCAAGAGGTATTGGTGTATGATTAAGTATTATTAAAAAAATAATATTATCTCATGGATGGAAGTATGAAATCAAATCAGATAGTGGTAAGGGGTTTAGTTTTAAGATATATATATAAAAATAGTAATAATAATATTACTATTTTTTTCATTTTTCAAAGCTAAGCGGATTGCAATAAAAAAAATCTTCACAATATCTTCACATTAAAAACTTGAAATATAAAAAAAAATGAATATAGTATCTTCAAGTTAGGGAAAAAATAGGTTAAAGCCAAAAAATAATACTTAAATTTCCCTAATTTTTTATGAGTTTATTATGATGAGAAGAATCCTACTTTTAATAGTAGCAATTACATTTTCCTTAAGTTTTGATATAGCTAATTCATATGATAATGAATTGGTTGTTTTTGAGGAGTCTCAAAAAAGTATTAGAGAGTTAAAAGAAAATATAAATGAGCTTGATTCTGATAGTAAAAAACTAGATGATAGATTGAATGATTTAAATGCTGATTATAGATTAAAGTTTTTTTTAAGAACTGATTTATCTTCTTATGATATAAAGCAAATAAAGGTTATTGTTGATAGTTATAATGATGCTAAGAAAAATATTGAATCAAAACAATATGTAAATGCTAGAAATCTTGATCCTACTATTAATGAAAAAAAGCTTTTATTAGAAGAGAAAAAAAAGTTTTATAGTGGTTTGATTAAATATATAGATATTAGGTTTAAAAAACAATACTTAGAGTATATAAAGCATGATGTTATTATATCAACTCAAAAATCTGATGTTACTACTGATATTATTAGAAAAAAAGAAATTTTAAACAATAAGGTTGAATCAATAGAAAATAAGATAAAGGATCATAAGAAGAAACTTAATGATAACTTAAATAAGCTTATTGAAAAAAAGATAAAAGAAAAGATAGAGAGTTTAAAAAATAATGAAAAATTTAGACTACTAAACAAACAAACAAAAGTTAAAGTTTTAGATAAGACTATTACAGTTCTAAAAGAAAAAATGCAAAACTATAAAGAGTCTAGTTTACAAAATCATAACTCATCTCAAGATAAAAAACTTCAAACATACAAGATTGCTATAAAGATGTTAGAAAAGTTCAAAAAATCTCTACTAGAGAAAAAAACAACTCCAAATAATTAATTTGGAGTTGTTTTTTTGTTAATTATTTAATAATGTAACACAACTATTTTATATTTTTTATTTATATTATTTAAGTCTGCATAAATAAGTAAGTCTCAATCAGTTTCTCATAATCTAACAGGTAAAAAATTATGATTAGTACTATTGAATCAATAGTTTTCCCGTACATCACTTTGATAGTAATAAGCACTTAATATAACTGTATTTCAATTTCACCATCATAATGGTAGATGTATTCTGTTAGTAGTATTAGCAACACTTCAAACTGTTCAAGTAAATACTTTCATTCACTTAATTATATCTCAATTATTAATTTTAATTCATCAGTTTACATCCAACTTTGCTCAAGGTATAGAAATACCTATTCATACATTACCATTATTATATACAAAATTACCTGTTCATATTGTTGTAAATATTTGATCTGCTCATGATTGATTTGATACATAGTTTATATCTGCATTTGCTCTATTCCTATATATCTCAAGGTTTGCTGTTGCATCATAACCTATTTTTATACTTGCTTTATCTGTATCACTTCAAGTAGCTTTATATATACTTATCGAAGAATCCGTTCAGTTTGTTCTATTTTGAACCTCTAGCATATCTCATGGTGAAGTAGTTCAGATTCATACATTACCAGCACTATCTATACGCATTTTTTC
>CAYFPB010000029.1:0-12743 GCA_964344895.1 uncultured Candidatus Peribacteria bacterium
TTAGAACAAATAGTAGCTTTATTATGAAAAAAAATATAAAAAACAAGGTTTCTTCCTTGTTTTTTTTATGATAGTTATTTTGATTAATAAGCCATTCTTTACTATTTTATAATAATAAATAAAAAATCTGTCAATAGATTTTGTTTTACTTTAATTAAAAAATAATTATTATAGGTTATATTTTATATGTTAAATTTATATTACTATGTTAAAAACTAAACATAAAAGTGGTTTTACTTTGATAGAACTTATTGTAGTAATTACTATTTTGGCTATATTAGGTACAATTGCCTTTATTGCTTTACAAGGATATAGTAAGTCTGCTAGAGATTCAGCTAGAGTTTCAGATATGTGAAGAATGAAAACAG
Organism: uncultured Candidatus Peribacteria bacterium; assembly: GCA_964344895.1. Lineage (GTDB taxonomy): Bacteria > Patescibacteriota > Gracilibacteria > BD1-5 > UBA6164 > UBA6164. Next base: position 369 of record CAYFPB010000029.1, read on the forward strand.
CATTAGAAATGTTTGCTGTTGAAGCTTGAATGTATCCTGACCCAGCTAATGGTGTTACTGTTACGTATTCAGGAGGTACAATGGATATTTGGGAACAATGATTTTTTTGACAAGTAACATTTAATAGTGTTTCTAAATTAGATAAAATACCAGTTGATCCTGTTACAGATAATCAATATATATATTCTAGAACATCTAATAAAAAACAATATCAGTTAGGTTGAATGCTAGAAACAGAAGATTTTGCTTTATGAAATACTAATAAAGTTCATGCAGCAGATGATCAAATAATAAAGGTAACATGAAGCTATAATTGAGTTACTTTAACTACATGAAATAATAATAATGCTACAATATTAGCTATTCCTAGTTTAATAAATTTATGTTGAACAACATTAGAAGAAATAGCAACAAATAATTACTTTATGTATGACTGATTTAAAAGATTTCCAAAATCTTATAATGGTATAAGTACATATGATCAATGTGATTGAACATCAGATGTTGTTGTAAATCCAACTAAAATTAAAGTTTTTGAATGAGATATAGCAGATTTATTAGACGAAAATGCAGATTCAGCAAGAGCAGCATTTTTAAAAAATATTCAAGATGCATATACTGGTACTAAGTTTGCAGCTGATGATCAGTTAAGACCACTATTAGCAGTTGATACTACTACAGATACTAGTAAAGTAAAAATGTATACTGATAATATTCTAAGTAATAAATGAGCTTGAGAATGAACTAGTGGAATACTTTCTTCGTCATGAGGATCAACTTGAACTTCTTGAGGTACAACACCTCTTACACCAGAAGGATGGATGTTAGTTGACCCAAACTGTGACAAATCAGATATTGTTATTTGAACTCAAACATGGGCATGATGTAATTCAACAATATGAACATGAATAGAGTTTAGTGAAACTGATATAGAATCATGTGTAGCTTATGGTACTGATTCTACTGCTATATCAGCAACATGTAATAGTACTGAAAATGCAAGTGAAGCTAAAGAAAATGCTTGGAATTCTACTTATTGAATAGATGCTATATGGGGTAAATTATATACTCACTCTAATGCAGCTTCTGCATGTTCTGATTGATATCATTTACCTACAACTTGGGAATATAATCAATTATTAAATGATTTAAATTGTGTTAATTGATTAAATGATATAAATACTTGGTCAATTTGTTATGGATTATGATGGAAAGATAAAAATTTAAAAACTAATAACAATAATTTAGTTAATGCTTTATGAATACCTCTTGCAGGGTATAAGAATTCTAATTGAGATTTTAGAAATCGTTGATTATGAACTAGTTTTTGGTCAAGTTCTCTATCTTGAACAGGTGCTGTATCTGTAAATATGAATTATGCACAAGACTTTTTAACACATACAGCTACTGATAAATCTTTGGCTTTAAGTGTTAGATGTATAAAAGATGGTACTACCCCTTCTATAACAGCTAAACATCCAGCATGATATGCTTATATAGATTCTACAAATGAATTGGCTTATTATGATATAACTTGATGAACCGATTTAACAATACCTAATGGAGTAACTTCTATTTGAAAAAATGTTTTTCTAAATTTAGGAATGACTAGTATAAATTTACCTAGTACATTAACCATGCTAAAAGAAGGTTCTTTATATGGTAATAATTTAACTACTATAACTATACCTGATAGTGTAACTACTATTTGATCTTGAGCATTAGCTTGGAATGAAAGTATGACTTCAGTAAATCTATGAACAGGTTTAACTACAATAGATGATTATGCCTTTGATAGCTCTTCATTAACAAGCTTAGTTATACCAAATAATGTTACTACTATTTGAAATAGTGCTTTTGAATTTAATAACATAAGTACATTAACTTTATGAAATAGTTTAACTACTATCTGAGAAAATGCATTTGGTGGTTATGAAGATGCAAATAGTGATGGAATTCAAGATTCTGTATTTAATAGTATTTCAACTCTTACTATACCATCTTCTGTAACATCTATTTGATGACGGGCATTTACAGATAATGCTTTATCAAGTATTACATTTGAAGCAGATGTAGCAAATATATGACCATGAGCTTTTAATTATCAAGATATTGAGTCAGTTTGAAACTGAACTATATATTGACCTGCATCAGGAAATATATATGATATATTACATGTATCAGGTTCTAACTATAATTCTACAGAAGATGATTATTACTTTGATGATGTTACTCTTCCAAATTATATAACTCAATAAATAAAAAAATAAAGTGATTTAAATCACTTTATTTTTTTATTTAAAAAATAATTATTTCATTTTCTTTTTTCATCCTCATTTCTTTAATTTCTTTTATTGTTTTATTATTTTTTCAGTTTATAAACTTGATTACTTCAGCTATATTTGCTTCACTTAATCATATAGTTGATTTTCAGTTAGAAATATAAAAAATATATCTAATTACCTCTTTTTGTATAAGTGTAGTTAGGTAATTGAAGTCTTTTATATAAAAATAACCATACCCCCCTCTGTCTTTCAGACATCTCCCCCTAGCAGGGGAGAAATTATTTCATAGAAGATCTTTATATTTTTTATTATTCGATATCTTTATTCATTGTTCTTTTAAAAAATCCTCTACTTGAAAATCTATATTTTCTTTTACTTCTTCTAGGTAACTAATTAAATTATTTATATTGTTTTTATAATTTCAGTTCACTGATTCAAATTGTGGTACTATATCATGTCTTAATTTATTTCTAGTTATATCTGTATCAAAATTAGTTTCATCAATTTTGTACTCTAAGTTATTATTGTCTAAGTATTCTAAAATATCAGTTTTCTCTATGTTTATAAGTGGTCTAATTATTTGTCATGATTGTTCTTTCATATTAATAAGACCACTAAGCTTTGATCCTCTGGCTAGATTAAAGAAAAAGGTTTCTATCTTGTCATCTAGGTGATGTCATGTCATTATTTTATCTGCACTATATATATTTAAAACAGCATTCAAAAAAGCATATCTTTTTTCTCTAGCTACTTCTTCAAGTCACTTACTAGGATAAAACTTATCTCTTATTTCTTTAACTCTACACTCAGCAACTTCCACTATAAATCATTTTTCTTTTCACATGCTTTCAATAAACTTTTCTTCTCTGTCAGCTTCATTTCTTAACTTATGATTAAAGTAACAAACTACCAAGTTATCCCTATATTTTGTTTCCAAAATTTGATACAACAAAAACATACTATCTGGTCATGTTGAACAAGCTAGTATTATCTTTTCATCATTAGAATAGTATTTACCAAGTATTTTCTCTATATTTATCATTTTTATTGACTATTTTTAGTAATATGTATAATTATAGCCATTATATCTCATAAATCAAGAAAATATGAATAATAGACCTAAGGTTTGAGTCTGAGTTGTAATTATAAAAAACAATAAAGTCTTGTTATGAAAAAGAAAAAATGCTCATTGAGATTGAGATTGGAGTTTTTCTGGTGGTCACTTAGAATACTCTGAATCTTGGGATGAATGTGCAATTCGTGAGACTAAGGAAGAGGTAGGAATATCTATAAAAAATATTACTTTTTGAACTATAACAAATGATATTTTTAATAATGAGAATAAACACTATATTACTATTATAATGTTATCAGAATATGATAAATGAGAAGTAAAAAATATAGAACCAGATAAATGTGAAAGATGGGAATGGTTTAAATGGGAGGAATTACCAAAAAATCTTTTCTTACCAATACAAAACTTAAAAAAACAATGATTTAATCCAATAAAAAATGAAACTAAATAATTATATATTTGAATGAAGACCTGATACATCTGAAGAACTATATAAGATTTTTGAATATGAGCTTGGTTCTTATGATTGGTGAGTTAAAGAATTTGTAGACAAAATAAAAGATTTAGCAAAGAAAAAATGACTTAGCTTTAATAAAGAAAGACTAGAAAGTTTAGATGCGTTTGTAGATGAGATAGACAATGAACCATTATTTGATCATGATGATTGTATTGAGGGATTTTTTCCATATTCAAGTCTTTTATACTGAGAAGATATATATGCTGATCATATGTGAGATTGACCTAAAAAAATAAAAATGCTTCTTATATCTAGGCACCTAGATATCTTTGCTGAGTTCTTTGAAGACAAAAATATAGAATATGTATGAGAAAATATAAGGAATACTATCTCTAAAATACTTAATGAATCATATTTAGATAATAGTTATGATGTTATTACAAAAAATAGTGTATTTAAGCTTCATCAAACAATAGATTGAGATGTAATAATTAATAAGTATTCAAAATTTAATCAAGCATGATTTTTTGATTTACCAAATACTATTTATTGATATCTCTCAGAAGAAAGAATTTGAGATTTATATATTTTTGAGAAGCCAATAACTCTATTTACAGCTTTACTTGAATTTATTTATAGGTATTCAGATAATAATTTAATATCAGAAATTAAAACTCTATATAACATTCAATGAAGAATACCTCATGCTACAGATGCTTTAGATATGAATAATTTTACAATATGAGACTTTGAAAGAAGATTAGAGGATAAAGAAAGTTATATTTATGATATGTGACAATCATTTTTTAATAAAGATAAATATATTTTTATTGAAGTTTTAAAAGATAATATTAATGTTAAAATAAGATCTAAAGAAAACAAAGAACATAATCTTTTACAAGTTCATCCTGATGAGGTTTTAGTTCTTTTAAAATGATTAATTCACTTACCTTGAAGGTCTTTTATGGAAATGAGAGCTGTACTAGATATTTTTATAAGAAAATATAATAATAATTAATAAAATAAAATATGAAAGCAATAGTTTTTGATTTTGATGGAGTTATCCATGATACACTAGAAGATCTACACAAAGTACATTATGATATACTTGAAAAAATAAGTATACAAGAAATGATAGACAATGTATTTGATTGAAATCCAAGAGAGTATTTTGATAAATTTAGCCCAGAAAAACAAAGAGAGTTTGAAGAAACATGGCAAAGGGTATATAGGGAATTGAAACTTGAAAGAAATATAAGAGAAGAGTTAGAAAAATTGAGTAAAGATTACTTACTCTATATTATATCATCAAATAATGAGTACAACCTAGAGACCTACTTTGAAAATAATGATTTTTTAAATATTTTTAGTAAAATATATTGAGCAGAAACACATAAATCAAAAATAGAGAAGTTTAAAATACTTTTTGATGAAACTAAATTAAAGGTAGATGATTGTATTTTTGTTACAGATACTTTGTGAGATATACTTGAAGCAAATGCAGTCTGAGTAAAAACTATAGCAGTTGATTTCTGATATCATGAAAGAGAAAAACTAGAACAAGCAAATCCATATAAAATAGTTTCAAGATTTGAAGATATTGCAAGTACAATTAATGAACTAAAAAAGAAATAAGTTAAACTAACTTATTTCTTTTTTGTATAAAACTTAAAAAATCATCATCAGGAGAAACTTTGTTTAATATCTCTTTACCGCATTCTAGACATTTATGTTTAATCATATTTCATTTATTTTTTTTGTAATCAATTCACACAGGCTCCATAAGAGAATGACAATCGGAGCTTCTATCACCAGGGAAATCCTTATCTAAATGCTTAGAATATAAACAAAAAGGACAGTGGTTTCTAGCAGATCATTCAGGATGAACTTCTATATTTTTTCAGCAGTTTTCACATTTAAAACTCTCATTTATCATTTTAAATCACATAATATTTATTATGTTAAATAGTTAAATTATTTTACTAAATCATATCTTAAATTATCTACATCTCATGCTCATAATAACACAAATACAAGCTCTTCTAGAGTTTCTTTGTCATACTTATTTATAAGCTTTACTGTATTTTCTAGTCAATTTCAATTATGCTTATCTGGATGTTTAATATTTTTTAGTAGTATATCCGTATTCATATTTTTTTTATCTTCCTCAGAATCTCTAGATTCATATATATTTGGTACTATAAGAGTATCAGTTCCAGAAAAACAATCTTTGAATCAGTCTAGTAATTCTATAGTTCTATTGAATTGATGAGGTTGAAAAATTGTAATTATTTTTTTTCCTGGATTATTATGTTTTATAGCTGGTAGAGTTAGAAAAATTTCTGTAGGGTGGTGTCAGTAATCACTAACTACTAGATTTTTATTTTCAGTAAATCATACTTCCTCCATCCTTCTCCATACTCATTCATATTTTTCTAGACTAGTTATTAGATATAAATCATGAATTCAAAGCATGTGTCATACTACATAAGCTACTTTTGCATCATATAATGTATGATTTCATGGTACTTTTAGGTGTATATTTGGTAAATCAAAAGACTCTCAATTAAAAGTAAAGCTATGAAAATACACTTCTATATAATTAATATCTTTTCTAAGTCATACAAGCTTTTTACAATTAAGATCTTCTCAGTTTAATACAGCAAATCATCCAGGTTTTATATTATCCAGATATTCTTTGTAGGCAAGCATATAATCATTACCATCTTTATAATAATCTAGGTGATCTAGTTCTATATTTAATATAACTCAAACAGTAGGTTTATAATTTAAAAAACTTCTTTTGTATTCACATGCTTCTATTACAAAATATTCATTATTTTCATCTTCAGATCTATGATAAAAATTTTTATTATCAAATTCTTTTAATAAAGTTCAAACAATTGAAGTAAAGTTTTCTTTAGAATTTTTTAATATTAAACTTACAAGAGAAGTCGTAGTTGATTTTCCATGTGTTCATGCTACTGTTATTAATTTTTTATCATTAGCTATTTCTCATAATGCTTCTGGGTAAGTCAGTGTTTTTATTCACAATTCTTTTGCTTTTATTAATTCTTTTTGTGAATCAGCTACAGCTTCTGTATAAATTACAAGCTCTATATTTTTATTGATTTTAGTATCATCTTCTCAGATAATTATATCTATTCATTCTAGTTTTAGTTTATCTATAAGTTCTGAATCTACTAGATCACTTCCAAAAACCTTATATCATTTTTCATTGTAGTATCTAGCTACAGCTGAAACTCATATTCAACCTATTCAAATTATATATATTTTTTTATTCATTTTTTTATTATTTTAGTATTAATTTATGATACTATATTTTATTTTTATATTTTATCAAATAAAATAACTTGACAAAATCATAAAAATACATATAAAAGTCATTCTTAAAAAATATTAACAATTATAAAAAATGTGAAATTTAATAAATAGTGCTAGATTTACATTCTGAGAAAATACAAGTGAAGAAAGTTTTTTTTCTGAAACTATTGAATGAAAAATATGTAAAGAAATAGCTAGGGTTTTAGAGTTAGAATTATATGATATAAGAGTTCAATGTATACTTGATAGAGTTTATGATGAAGTAATAAAAATAGTCTGAGAGAGTAATGCTAATTGAAAAAACTTTTATGAACTTGCTTTAGAAAATATTAAACAGTATGATAGATGAGAAGATTATTATATATTAGATACAAATAAAGATTTAAGTTTTGATGAAAAGAAAACTGTAGCTTTAAAAGAATTGAAGTTAAATAACTTTAACAATTGAAATGATATATATTGACATTTGTATTCTTGATTGGTATCATGAGATTTTCCTACTTTTTGAAGTTTCAGATGATTGTATTATTACTTAACGTGAAGAAAATTAAATTATTTTTGAATTAAGGAAATAAATTTTATTACTTCTATATTATGATTAGATAAATATAAAGAGGCTGATGTAGAGGGATTAAAATTATTATCTGAACAAGAGCAAATACTTGAAGGATTATTGATAAATTGATATAATAAATCAAATCTAGATTTATATATGTTACTTAAGAATTATCAAAAAGATACATATTATAAGCAATTAAGAGAAGCTTATAATATATTGGTTTGAAATCAAACATGAACTAAAAATATTATGCTTGATGAATTAAATGAAATATCTAAGGAATTATGATTAGAAATAATTGATTTTTCTGTTTTATTTACTCAAGATAGCTTGAGAGGAATATTTTTTTCTAAAGATTTCTCTAAAAAAGTATTTTATGCAAATGATTATGTAAAACAATGAGTAAATCAATTAAAATGATCAGATTTAGTTAAATTATATACATGATATAATAATAGTTTTATTAGTAAAAAAGACATAGAAAAAACTATGTCAGCCTTTTGAAAAATAGATATGGCTGCTCCTATATTAGCTCGTAAAAAGATTAGCGATAATTGAAAGCATGTTTTACTTGATAATTTTTGAGTTATTAATAAGCAAATAACTCAGGTTAATAACTGAATAGTTCATTAAAAAATAGTAATTTGTAAATTACTATTTTTTTGTTGCATTATTTTAATTATAATTATAATTATAATTCTTATACTTATTAACTTTTTGTTTTTGAAAGGAACTTGAAAATGAAGAAAATGTTTTGTAGTTTAGCTAAAAAGATGGGAACTTGTGTTCCAAGGTTATTTGTTGTTACATCACTTATTGTTGCAACAATAGCCTCTGCCTTTACTTTGTATATGGAGTATTTAATTCATGAAATGACCATTATTGAAGTATCAATAACTTCTTTTCTGATATTAGGATTTATGTTATTTTTGTATAAGTGTCAATTTGGTCAGTGTTCTTTTGGTCAGCCTGAAACTTGCTGAGGAGGAGTAGGGGGGGTAATAACAATAATAAGTTGTAAGTTAAATTATTTCTAGTGTATATTTACTTGATATATTACTGGGGGATAATTTTATTAAAGAGTTTTTTAACAAAAAAACTCTTTTTTTTATCTAAAAAATTTGATTATTTTACTGAAAATAATAAGATAAAAATATATTATTAAACATATTTAAAAAATGAAAATTTGAATTAGTTGAGCATTTTCAACAGGAAAAACTACAATCCTGAATTTGTTAAAAAAAGAAAAAATATTAAAAAATTATTTTATACAAAATGAGTTAGCAAGAGAATATTTGGAGAATAATAATTTAAATGCTTGAGAGTTGTCTTTGGAATGACAGGAAAAGTTGCAAAATCATATTTTTGCTAATCAGGTAAATATAGAACAAAATAATGAAAAATTGATAATAGATAATACTATTTTTGAAGGGATTGCATACTCTAAATGATTAAAAAATTACGATAAGATATATAATAAAGCTCTTGTTCATTATATATTAAATCCATATGATATAATTTTTTATATACCACCAGAATTAAATATTGAAAATGATTGATTAAGGCATGTTGATAAAGAATTTCAAACTAAAATAGATAATAGGATCAGGATTCTTATTTCTAAAGCAAAAAAGATAAATAATAATTTAAAAACTTTTACTATTACATGAACTAAAGATCAGAGAATATCCTCAATTATAGAAGTTTTAAAACTACATAAGACTTAAAAAAATAAAACAAGATTTTTAAAATCTTGTTTTATTTTTGTATAATATAGGTGATGATTCAGATAACTGAAGTAATAATTCAAATTAACCATATTCTAAAAACTACATTTTCTTCACTCCATCAGATAGCTTCAAGATGATGATGAAAAGGAGCAATTCTAAAAATCTTTTTTCAGTTTCTAAGTTTTTTACTAGTAAGTTGTATGATAACACTTAAAGTTTCAAATATAAAAATGATTCATATAATAAGTAGTACAAATAGAGTATTTGTTATCATAGCAAGTATTCAAAGAGTAGCTCATAGAGATAAGCTTCAAACATCTCACATATATATTTTAGCTGGTTTAACATTAAACCATAAAAATGCTATTAATGCTCAAACTATACTTACGCATAATGCAGATAATAAAAACATTCATTGGTCAAAAGTTATATATGTATATATTGCATAAGAAAAAAGAAGTAATCATCAAGCAAGTCAATCTAATCAATCAGTGATATTTACACTATTAGCAGCAGAAATAATTACTAGTATAAATAGAGGAATAAAATATAGTCATATCTTAAAATCTTCTCAAAAAGGATTATTTATTCATCTAACAAAATCTCAAGCTCAGTCTGTAATATTCCATCATAGTTTATAGTAAAACCAAAAAGCTCAAATAGCTGCAAATGTAGTTAATCAAAGCATCTTAACTCTAGCTGAAATTCATTTTGTTTTTCATATACCTCTTGTATTTAGGTAATCATCAATAAATCAGAGTAATCATATACTTGCTAAAGTGAATAAGGGTAGGTATGTTTCTTGTTTATTTAATAAAGAGTTATTAATTATATCTAGATTTTGTAATAATAGACTAACAAGAACCATTAAAAATACAACAAATATAATTACAACTCATCCCATGGAAGGTGTTCAAGTTTTATTTTTATGTAGTTTTGCAAATTCAGTAGCTTCTCAAATAGTAGCTTTTTCTCTTATTTGTTTTCCTAATTTGACTTTTTTTATAAAATCTATAAAAAAAGGCATTAAAAAAAGTCCTACAATAATAGTTGCTATTCAAAAAGCAAATATCGAAATCAAATGTGAATCCATTTATTTTTGTTTTTAGAAAAATATTGTTAGTCCTAGTTTATTAAAAACTTTCATTTTTACAAGTAAACTTTACAAAAAACTTAAAATAAATATTATGTTTATTGTTTATAAAGATAAAAAGTTAGATTATGGAATTCACAAAAACTATTATAACTACCAATAAAAAAATAGCTAAATTGGTGGAAGAGAGATTGAAAATGAAAAAAATATGAAATAATATATATGAAAGTGATAATGCTGAAGATAAAATTGTTCTTATTTGTTTAGATAAAACATATAAAGATCTTGAATGATTTTTAAAACAATTTTACCCAGATAAGGTTGTTTATGTATGATTAGCAAAAGCTAGTGATGATTTAGATATAAAATCTTGAGATGTAACTATACCAAATACTTTTATAAAAACATGAGAAAAACATCCTATTTTTTTAGAATATGCTATTTGAGAATCTTATGATTTAAAGAAATTTTGATTAATTTTAAGTTGAATTTGTATTACATGACAAATAAATGAAGCAGCTGATATAGAGGATAATGAGGTATATGATATTTTAAGTATATTAAATGATAATAAACTACTAGAAAAATCACTGGTAATAAAATCTATTAATACTGACAATGATGATAAATTATTGGTAAATGCTATTGATATAATGGAGTTGGTTTTATAAAAGAATATTTTTTAAAAATATTCTTTTATTTTTATAATAAAAAAATCAGAAAAATTATATATTAACATATTATAATATGTTAATATATAATAGAAAAATAAAAAACTTTAGATTTTTTCTAAAGTTTTAAATGTAGGTTAGTATTTTTCATAAAATATATTTTTATTATCTATTCATAACTCATTTAATTTCTCAATACTTGATTCAATCATAGCTGGAGCTCAGCAAATATAGAATTCATCAAACTTATTACAGTTTTGTTCAGTTATGTAATCAGTAGTATATCATTTATTTATTCATTCTATATCTGATCTACTTAAAAATATTTCAAAATCAAAATTATTATGATTCTTTGTTAATTGTTTTAATTCCTCTAGATAAAAAATATCATTTTCTTCTCTTAGTCAAAAAATCAATTTTAGTTTTCAACCATTTTTATTATTAAGTGCTCATTTTATTTGATTATATAATGGAGCAAGACCTGTTCCTGTTCATATGAATAATTTATCTTTATTGTTTTCTTGTAATAAGAAGTGTCAAGCTGGTCATACTCATTTTAATATTTCTCATGTTTCTAATTCACAAATAAATTTACTTCATCATCTACCTCATTCATTTTGTTCCCGTTTTTTTATTATTAATTTAACTTTTTTTCAATCAAGTTCCAATATTGAATAAGCTCTTCATCAGATATTATCAAGCAGGAAGGTTATAAATTGTCATGGTTTCATTACAAGTTCCTTTTCTCACTCAAAAATCATTTCAAATACATTGTGAGTTTTGTTCTTTTTTTCTATTAATTTAAAATTTTGTATCACTGTTTTTATTATTGTTAATAATTATTTGATATTAAGTATATTTATAATAAAAAGTTTTGCAATAAAAATTTGCAAAACTACAAAAATAAAGTATATTAAAACAGTATTAAAATACTCCCTCTGTCCTAACGGACATCTCCCTCCATGAGGGAGACAAAAAAGTTCCCCCTCATGGAGGGGGAGTTTTTATTTACATATAGTGGGTCATAAACCCCGGGCTTTAGCCCGAGAGGGGGTAACCCTATATGTAACATTGGGTCTAAACCCCACGGTTTCAACCTGATTTTCGTAAATTCTAGACCGAAACCGGCCACTTTTGAAATATAGTACTGAAACTTGAGA
>CAYFPB010000030.1:0-12654 GCA_964344895.1 uncultured Candidatus Peribacteria bacterium
TTTTCTTTTATAAATATATTATTAACCAATTATAAAACTAACTATTTTTACTATGGATAAAAAAGAAGCATTAAAATCTCTTAAAAAGTCTATCATAACATGATTATGATTTTCTATCACAGTATTCTGAGTAGTATATGCTGCTAGTATTACCACAGTTACAACTCAGACTATAAATTCTTGAGATAGTATAGGATCAGGGTGGTTTCAAAGTGTGAATGATAAGTTGAGTAATATATTTTCAAGTAATTGAAATATAGGTATTTGAGCAAGTAATCCTACATATAATTTACAGGTATGAGCTAATTCATGATGACGTTCTGTTGCTTATATTTGAGCTACTACAGAAAATGCTTATTTAAATTTAGTTAGGGAAAATGATTCAGATGTCGTAACTTTGGTTAATAAAAATGATGGTACATTTCGTATGAATCATGTGTGAAGTTCAAGTGAATCTCATTTTGTAATGGATAAAAACTGAAATATCTGAATTTGAAAAACCTGACCAACTACAAAACTAGATGTTAATTGAGCTATAAAAATCTGAACTCAATCAACTTGTGATAGTACTACTGAATGATCTATTAGATATGATTCAACTAATAAAGTTTTTGAATGATGTAATTGAGTTAAGTGGCAGGCTTTTTGAAATATAACTAATGTTGCAACCTTATCTGTATCATGATGAAATAATCAAAAAATTACTTTAGCATCTTGAGTTCCTATAACAATAAATGATGGACGTACTTCATGGACTACTTATGGAACATTACCTGATTATTTAGTATGAACTGTTTGAACAGATAAAATAAATTGATCAGCAGTAACTTTGACATTAGACTATGATACAAAATGTTATTTAATGCGTCAAGATACTCGGAATTCTGTTCCACTTACTTGATGGACTATTAAAGAAACAAATAAGCATTATATGTCAAATAATACTAACTTAGATGTATATGAAAAAATATTGACAGCATGATTACATACTTTGGATGTAGATAGTGCAATGTATGCATGTGAAGCGAAATAGTGTAATTTGTCTTGTTACTATAATAGGTAGCAAGGCAATTTTTTGTGTAAAAATATAGAAAGTATATAAAAGTTTGCATTATTGTATTTATTGGATATAGTGTGTTTAAGAATTAAAATCTAATTTAGATAAATTATGTTAATGAAAGATAAAAAAACTAATATGACATCTGAAGATGTTAGGAGAGCTAAAAGAATTAGAGATTTAGCTAAAAAGATTAGAAAAACATGAAAATTTGATAATTATTTTGATGACCAAAAGTAAGCTATGTATATATTTGATGCAAATATTTTTATAAATTATTTAAGAACCTGAGAAGAAACTTTATGAAAAGTTCAAGAATTAATGGATAAATTAATTGATAAGCAAATAAAAGTTTTAATCCCAGATTTATGTTTCTATGAAGTAATATATAATATTAAGAAAAAAGAAAAAGTAGATAAGGATATAATTGAATTTATTGATAATATTTTAAAGTTACAAAATTTAATAATTTACAAACTAGATTCTAAAGAATATACCAATGTTTTAAAATTATCAGATAAATATAACACAACTACATATGATTGAGCTTATTTATATTTACATGATCTATTTACTGAACAAAAAATTATCACACTAGATAAAAGATTTTATAATAGTATAGAAAATAAGAAAAACATAAAATTAATATTAGTAAAATAAAAAACTTAGGAAAACTCCCTATATTTGTCTTGTTACTATAATATGTAGCAAGGCAATTTTTTGTTTAAAAATATAGAAAGTATATAAAAGTTTGCATTATAATACTTCCTGGATATAATGCAAGTATGAATATTTAATAATTTAGAAATTATGAAAATAAAAATAATTAGAGATTGAGATTGATACTTAGCAAAAGTAGAATGAGTTGATAATTTATATGCTTTTGATTATACTGAGGAAAAGGCTAAAATATGATTACTTGATGTGATAGAAATGAATATGGATTATCATATGGAGCAGTTAGAAATGGAAAGAAAAATAAAAAATGAATTATTAGGATTTAATTTTCCTAAATATGCCGTATAGTTATAAAGAAATTAAGAAAAAACTTGAAAAATTAGGTTATGTTATAGTTAGACAAAAATGATCACATGTAATTTTTTCAAATTGAAATATAACTATACCAGTACCTAAACATTGATGAAAAGATATATCTCCATGAGTAGAAAAAAATATCATAAAAATATTAAAATTAGATAAAAGTAAATTTAAATCAATATAATAGTGTTAAAAACTTAGGAAAAAACTTTGACAAATTTGTCTTGTTACTATAATAGGTAGCAAGGCAATTTTTATTATTAACAAAAAAGACAATGAATACAGAATTTCCAAAGAAATATAGCCCAAAAGAGTTTGAACAAACAATATATGAAAATTGGGAACAAGAAGGTAAATTTAAAGCAAGAGAATCAAAAACAGGTGAGCAGTTTTATATACCAATGCCACCTCCAAATGTAACAAGTAAGTTACACATAGGGCATTCAGTTATGCTTACTTTGGAAGACATAATGACAAGATATCATAGGATGAAATGAGATGCTACTTTGATGATACCGGGTACAGATCATGCATGAATATCAACACAAGTAAAAGTAGAAGAAAAATTAGCAAAAGAAGGAAAAACAAAACACAATATATCAAGAGAGGAATTCTTAAAAGAATGCTTTCTTTGGAATAAAGAATACTGATGACAAATACAAAACCAATTTAGAAAAATGGGGACGAGTTGTGACTGGACAAAAGAAAAGTTCACAATGGATGATGATATGAATGAAAAAGTAACAAAAGCATTTGTTGATTTATATAACAAAGGGCTTATTTATAAAGGGGAATACATGGTTAACTATGATCCATGATTAGATACAGTTGTATCAGACCAAGAAGTGATATATAAAGAAGAAAAAACAAAATTATATTATATTAACTATTTTGTATCAGGATCAGATAAAGAAATAACAGTAGCTACAACAAGACCAGAAACTATGTTATGAGATGTAGCTGTTGCAGTTCACCCTAAAGATAAAAGATATAAAAAATTACTAAAAGCAGGGAAAAAACTAATACTACCTATAGTAAATAAAGAAATACCAATAGTGGCTGATGAAATGGTAGATATGGATTTTGGAACATGAGCGGTAAAAATAACACCAGCACATGATGCTAATGACTTTGAAGTTGCAAAAAGACATGATTTACCATTAAATAAAGTAGTATTAGGTAAAAATGGATGTATGACAGAAGTAGCATGAATATTTGCATGACAAGATTATGTTACAGCTAGAACAAATATAGTAGAACTACTTAAGGCAAAATGAAACCTGATAAAAGTAGAAGATCATTTATCAAAAGTATGATACTGAGAAAGATCACATAAAAAAATAGAAACAATAGTATCAACTCAATGGTTTGTAAAAGTAGAACCAATAGTAAAAAAAGTAATAAAAGGATATAGAAAAAAAGATTTTGAAATAATACCAAAAAGATTTAATAAAACATTTGAAGATTGGATTTTTAATCTAAGAGACTGGTGTATATCAAGACAATTAATATGGTGACATAGAATACCAGTATGGTATGGTCCAGATTGAGAAATGTTTTGTGTAGAAAATGAAGAACTAGCAAAAAAAGCAGCATTAGCTCATTACTGAGAAGAAAAAGAATTAACAAGAGACCCAGATGCATTAGATACTTGGTTTAGTTCATGATTATGGCCTTTTTCTGTATTAGGTTATGAAATCTGAGAAGATAATGAACCAGATCTATATAAAGAATTTTACCCAGCACAAGTACTTGAAACATGACATGATATAATATTTTTCTGGGTTGTTAGAATGTTATTATTCTGATATGAATTTACAGGACAAACACCATTCAAGAGAATATACTTACACTGATTAGTAAAAGATAAAATAGGTAGAAAAATGAGTAAATCATTAGGTAACTGAGTTGATCCAGTTGATATGATAAATAAATATGGTACAGATGCTCTTAGACTTACTCTATCTATTTGAAATACACCATGAAATGATCTAAAATTTGATGAAGAAAATGTTGAACATAACATGATTTTTATTAATAAATTATGGAATGCTTCTAGATTCGTTGCTACAAATCTAGACGGAGTAGAAACTGATATAGATAAATTAGAAAAAGAAATAGAAACAAACTATGATGATTTAATGTTCCATGAAAAATGGATTTTATCTAGAGTAAGATATTTATCAGACCTAGTTACAAAATCTATGGAAGATTTTAATTTTTCAGAAGCATGACTAGAATTGCAAGCATTTACAAAAAATGAATTTTGTGATTATTACATAGAAGAATTTAAACTAACAAAAGAAACTTCTAAATATGGACAAAAAGTAATTACATATGTTATTAATAAATTATTAAAATTATGGCATCCATATATACCATTTGTAAGTGAAGAAATATATTCTAAACTATGATTTGAAGGTGATTTAATAGATGCTGATTGGGGATGAGTTGCAATAGAAAGAAATACGGATGTAGAAAAAGAAAATGCTCTTGTACTTGATATAATTAAACAAATCAGATCTATAAGGGCTGAGAATAATATTATGCCAAATAAAACTATTTGATTACAAATATACGCACTAAATAAAAATGCAAGTATTGTTTCTAGAGTACTTGAATTAATAGCATGATTAGTTAAAGCTGATAAATATGAAATAGTAGATAAAAAACCTACAGATGACAACTTAGCTTTTGGTGTTATAAAAGCTTGAGTAGAAGTATATATCGATACCTCAAATGCTCTTGATGTAGAAAAAGAAGTTGCAAGACTAAAAGATAATATTCAAGATACAAAAGAGTACATTGCTATCCTAGATAAAAAACTATTAAATGAAGCATTTGTAAATAACGCACCTGAAAAACTAGTAAGAGCAGAAATGGAGAAAAAACAACAAGCAATAAATAAACTAGAAAAATTACAACAAAAACTTGAAAGTTTAAATAAATAAAAAAATATTACTTAATTAAGAATCCCTCCCCCTTACGGGTACTCCCTTTGAAAAAGGGAGAAACTTAAATCTAACATAATAATATGAAAAAAATCATTTTAGGTATAATTATTTTGATATTAATATTACCCACTCAAGTATTAGCATTTGAATTGGATGCTACAATGAGAGGATTTATTACTTCGCCTAATAAGTATACTTTAGGTATGATTAAGGATTATAGACTTAGGTATTGTGAAGAGGTTTATTTAGAAGCTACTAGAAGGAGAGAATATACTACTTATGAAGAGATAGTATGTGGAGATATATTTGAAATAAAAAGACAACAAGAGCTTGATTATATTAGAAATGTATTAGAAGATAGATGAGCAAGTTATTAATTAAAAAAGAACTATGTAAAATAGTTCTTTTTTACTTGCTTTTTAAATTATTTATATACAATAGAACAAGTTATTTATTTATATAAAATTAAAATATGGACGTATTAAAAAATAGAGTAGTATATTTAGCAATATCAGGAGTATTATTTATGATATCATTGTTTTTACTGTTAGTACCAAAATTAAATCTTTGAATAGATATGACATGAGGTATACAAATGGAATATGATTATAAAAATAATATTAATATAGAAACAATAAAACAAGAATTGGAAACTGAAAAAGAATGATTCTTACATAATTGAGAACAAACAATAAATAATGTAAGTGTATATAAAATCACATGAGAACAAACACTTGCTGTTGTAGTATGATTTTATAACAATACAGATGAAAAAACTCTAGAAAGTCTTAAAATAAACTTTAAAGAAACAGTTTTAGAAACACTAGAAAAACAAGACAATGAAGTAAAAGAAACTAGATATGTAAATATAGGTAAAAGTTTTTGAGACTATATAAAAGACACAGCAATAATTACTCTTGCATTAGCAATAGTAGCAATTACATTTTATGTAACTTTTGCATTTTCATGAGTAGTATCAGGTATATCAGTACTATCATTTGCATTGATAACAATAGTAACTTTATTCCATGATGTAATAATCTCTAGTTGACTTTATATATTTACATCAATGTTTTATAAAGAATTTCAAATAGACACATTCTTTGTAACAGCACTACTTACTATACTAGGTTACTCAATTAATGATACAATAGTAGTATTTGATAGAATAAGAGCAAATCTGAAAAAATTTGCATGAATAAAATGACCAAATAAGAAAAATCTTGATGAAATAGTAAATATATCAGTTAATCAAACAATCACAAGAAGTATATATACAAGTTTGACTTTATTCTTTGTATTACTAACTATATTTTTCTTTTGACCAGAAACAATATCAGGATTTATATTAGTAATGATATTTGGTACACTAGTAGGTACATATAGTTCTATATTTATAGCTGCACCTATACTATATATAGTTAATAAAAATAAAAAATTAACAAAATATGTAAAAGATGATTGAAATGTTGATCATAAGATAGTTGTTTAATTCCCCCCTCCTAACCTCCCCCTAGCAGGGGAGGAATAAAAAAAATATGAAAAATACAATAAAAAAAATATTTTCTGAGTTAATAGAATTTTTATGATATAAAAAGTTTTCTTTTTATATCTTTTTTACTTTACTAACAGCTTTTGTAGCAGTAATAGAACCAGTATTTTTTGCTTTGATTATAGAGTTTCTTGAAGAGTTTTATACTACAAAAGAATTTGATATACAGTGATTTACAAATATGTTAGTTTTATGGGTTGTTTTTATTATATTTACATTAATAGTATCATATATACATAGATATTATGTTACAGATTTGGTGAGTATAAATTTTCATAGATATATATGTAAAAAATATGTAAAAGATATATTCTATATGACAAACTCAGAATATTTATGAAAAAAAACATGAGCAATATATAAAAAATTTGATAGATGATCTTGATTTCAGTTCCAATTTATATTTTGGTTTTTTAAAGAATTTTTAAGAAATATATTTTGACTAATTGTTATATTAATCGTAATGATGACTTATAGTGTAAAAATGACCCTGATAGCTATATCATGTCTACCTATTATGATAATTTTTTGAGTATATTTTGCTAAAGTAACTACAAAAAAACAACAAGAAAACAATAAAAAATGGGATAAAGCATATTCAGTAATCTGAAACTTTCTATCTAGTTTTTCTTTATGAAAAATATTAAACTTAGAAAAAAGCTTTTTAAATACATTTAATGATCAGATAAATGAATCAAATACGCTGCAAAGAAAAATATCTAAGTCTTGGTCAGTAGCTGATATATATACAGCAATACTTATAATGATATCTAGAATACTAGTTCTTTGATTTTGAGTCTATTATATTTACATTTGAGAAATTACCCTAACAGTATTATTTTTGATATTTGCATATATTTGATGGATATATTTTCCTTTATCATTTTTATTCTGAAGCCTTAGAAATATCCAAGAATGGTTAGTTTGAATAGATGATTTTTATAAAGAATTTTGAAATATAGATTCAGAAGATACAAAAACTTGAACTAAATTAACTAATGTAAAATGAAAAATAGAATTTAGGAATGTATGATTCTCATATAATAATCAAAGAGAAATATTAAAAAATGTATCATTTACTGTTTCTCCTTGAGAGAAAATATCTTTTGTTTGAAATACATGAGCCTGAAAATCAACAATTATAAACTTACTTTTTAGATTTTGGGATAATAGTTCGTGAGAAATACTTCTTGATGGCAAAAATATTTCAAAATATACAAAGAAATCAATTAGAAAAAATATATGATTAGTAATGCAAGATTCTACACTATTTAATGATACAATTAAACAAAACTTATTATATGCTAAACCAGATGCTACTAAAAAAGAATTAGATGAAGCACTTAAACTATCAGAGTCAGAATTTGTATATAATTTGGAAGATGGAATAGATACAGTTATATGAGAAAGATGATTAAAACTAAGCTGATGAGAAAAACAAAGACTAAATATCGCTAGACTTTTTCTAAAAAATCCAAAAATACTTATTCTTGATGAAGCAACTTCAGCACTCGATAATAAGACAGAAAAACAAGTACAAAAAGCACTAGATAACTTAATGAAAAACAGAACATCAATAGTAGTAGCTCATAGACTATCAACTATACAAAATGCTGACAAGATATTTATGCTAGAAGATTGAAAAATAATAGAGTCATGAACATATGAGGATCTAATGAATAAAAAATCTAGTTTTTACTCACTAGCTAATCCAGAACATTTAATAATAAATTAACCCCCCTCCTATACCCCAGGGCACTCTCTCTTGAATCAAAGATTCAATTCACCTTGACCTCCCCCTAGCAGGGGAGGAAAATAATAAAAATAAAAAACCTATTCTTATAATTAAGAATAGGAGTTAGTTTTAATAAAAAAGATGGATTTTATGATGACATATGTATTCATGTATCACGGCTCCATCAGACCTTACTTGAAGAGTTGCAAAAACATCTTCATATATATAGTAGCATAGTTTTAATAGTTTTGTCAAATATTTTACAACTTTTTTTAATAAAAATGATAAATCACCTAGCAATAATAATGGATTGAAATCGTAGATGGGCTAGAAATAGAGGTTTACCTAGTATTATGTGACATAAGTCTTGAGCTGATAATGTGTTGAAAATAACTAGATTATCTCATGAAAAATGAATAAAGTACCTTACTTTATGGGCTCTTTCTACTGAAAATTTACAAAAAAGAGATAAAAAAGAAGTTACTCAAATAATAAAACTTATTGATAATATAGAATCATATCTCTGAGAAATGATAGAAGAGTGACTTAGATTTAAAACTATTTGAGATCTATCAAAGCTTCCTGAAAAATCTAAGGAGATTCTTGCAAGAGTTATAGAAAAAACAAAAGATAATACTTGAATTACTTTGATAGTAGCACTTGTATACTGATGACAGGATGAAATTCTCAGAGCTACAAAAAAAATAATTAAGTCATGAGTTGATCCAGACTCTTTAACAACAAAAGAATTTAGAAAATATTTAGATACTTGAGTTTACCTAGAACCTGATGTAATTGTTAGAACAGGTTGAGATATAAGGCACTCAGGTTTCATGCTTTATGATTCAGCTTATAGTGAATACTATTTTACAGAAAAAAAATGGCCAGAATTTGATGAAGAAGAATTAAAAAAAGTAATACAGTTTTTTGAATGAAGTAAGAGAAATTTTGGGAAATAACCCCTCCTAACCTCCCCTTGTCAGGGGAGGGATAATATATTTTCTCCCCTGACAAGGGGAGATGCCTGAAGGGCAGAGGGGTTTTTATTTTTTAACAATAAAATATGCTACCTAATTGGTATAACAATTATAAAGACTTAGTTGATGAAGCAATAATAAAGTATTATTCTGATTATTTTAATGAGATTAGAATTAATGAGTTAGCTGTAATTAAAGAAGCAACTTTGTATGCTGTAAATTGATGAAAAAGAGTTAGATCTATTCTTGCGATAGAATTTTATTTAATACTAACTAATAAAACAATAAAAGATTTAACACTTAGTAGTGATATAATTATGTATTGTGTAGCTATAGAGTCTCTTCATGCTTATAGCTTGGTTCATGATGACCTACCAGCAATAGATAATGATACTCTAAGGAGATGAAAAGATACAGTTTGGAATAAATACTGAGAAGATAATGCTATACTTGTTTGAGATTTATTAAACACTTCTAGTTTTGAAATATTAGCTGATATATGAAATATTGCACTACTAAAAGAGTTTTCAAAATCTGTATGAATACAGTGAATGATTTGATGACAAGTTCTTGATATTTATTTTGAAAATAATCCAGAAAAACTAACTTTAGACAAATTAACATCTATACATAATAAAAAAACATGAGCTCTAATTATGAGTTCTATTTTATGAGGACTTATACTTTGAAACTTATCTTTAAATAAAGATTCTAAGTACACAAAAAATGAGCTAAAAAAATATTTAGATTTTTGAGAAAAGATATGATTAGCCTTCCAAATAAAAGATGATTTACTTGATATAGAATGAACTTCTAAAGAAACATGAAAAAGTGTTTGATGAGAAGATAAAGGTTTTGTTTATTTTATGTGACTTAATAAATCAAAAGAATATTTAAATCAATTGTTGACTGAATCCAAAGAGATAATCAAACAAATGAATTCTGATAAATTAGAGTTTTTAGTTGATTATATAGGGAATAGAGTAAAATAGATTGACAAAATATAAAATATATGTAAAATGTAATTACTGAATTTTCAGTTCATCCAAAAAAAAGAGGAATATTAGAAATGCAAAATGCTGGAGTAACTGCACATGTTGCAGAAAAAAAAGTAAAGGGTGAATCCTGGGCTTTGAAAGTAGTTAAAAAGACTTTTCACTGGATCCCAGTGATGGTTTGGATTATTGGTTTATACTTTGTTATAAGCCTGTTTGGTATTAAACCGCATCAGGAAATCTTTACTTTACCAAATAATACAATGATTTTGGTAAGTGATGTATTTTATCTGATTATGAGTTCCTTGATCCTTTTAGATCTGTATAAAGTATCAGTTCCTGGAATTGACAATAGCTGGGAAGCACAGTTTATGAACTATGTTTCCATGATTATGGTAATATTGTTTGTACTTGCTTTCTTTAGTCCAGAGTTTGAAATGTTTGCAACTCCACAGTTTGCGATCATGACAATACTTAACTTTATTGCAGCTCTTGTTGCAGTAAAAGTTAATGCTCGTACACTCAAGCGTACTATTGATGGACGTGGTGCAAGTTCTGATAGTGGTGATGAAAACTAAGCTAAGGAGGCTTAGTAAAGTAAAAACCGACCCGGTGACCGGGTCGGTTTTTTTATACTCCTTTTCTGTTTCTTTTCCTTTCCATATATCTGTCATATCCAGCTTTTACAAACTCGAATAGACCACCTTTTGATTCTCCCAAAACAGCAATTTTTATTTTTTTAGCATACTCTTTTACTTTACTATATTTATCAATTGCTATTTCTTTGATTTCAAGATAGTGTTTTCTTGCTTTTTCATAGATTGGCTTCTTTTTGAGTTCACGCTTCATTCTGTAAACCCAAATAGCTACTTTTCTATAAGCTCTGAATGTCCTCAGATTTTCTCTGCCATGAATTAATATTTGTAATGAGATAAAGCCAAATAACATATCAAGAAAGACAATTGTTCCTAATATAACAGGATCATCTTTAAAAATAATTAAGCCAAATTTCATTAATCCCTCAGAGGTCTTTAGTCCAACAAATATTCCAATTGTCATATATGGACCAAGGTTTTTGATAAATTTTTCTATAAATAGAATTCTTATCTTTCTTAAAGGAGATAGGATAATTTCCTCTATCATAATAAATAGTAAAATCAAAACTTGACCAACTATTCTGATTATAAAATTCTTTTGAAACCAATCAAGTATCCATTTTTTTATTTTTCCCATTATAGCTCCATAAATTTTTGTTTGTATTTTTGATTCATTTTCTTGAATTATTAATATTATAAACAATACATTGACAAAAGCAAGCTTTTCTTTATAATCCACTCACAAAAACAGAAATAAAAATATGGAGTAATAATTATTATGTCAAATCAAAAGAAAATCCTTGTTATTATTGGATTATCATTTGTAAGCATATTAATTTATGGCTACATAACAAAACAGTTATCTGAGTGGCAATTTTATGTACAGGATCATGTAAAAAAAGTTTGGTTAGAAATTGTTGTATTTATGACAACTATGACTTACAGAAAAGCAATTTTTTTAGGAATTAAAAGATGGATAATTGATCATATAATATCTAAAAATCTCAAAGATCATTTCTTTGTTCATTTTAGTGATCCGGTCAACCTTTGGTGGTTTAGTCTTTCAGCTAAACAAAAGGCAAAAATGTTTTTACCTGCTTCTGTAGTAGCTGTAGGGAGTGTATTTATTGCAGGATTAGCAAATATAACAGCTTTTGCAGCAATCAAAGCTCTTATAATTGGTTTTTTTAAAGGATTATGGTTATTTATTGCATGGATTGGAAAAAGCTTTATAACCAAGCTATGGACACCATGGATTATACCTTTATTAGAACTATTTGCATTTTCCTGGATAATAGATCAGTTGAATAAAATACCAGTAGTTAGAGAAAAAATCATACCATGGTTTAACAAAACATTTTATCCATGGTTTAGAAAAAATATATTAATGAAATTTGAATTTCTTATAGATTTTTTCTCTAGGCTTGGACTTGGGCTTGATCTTTATGTTCAGACACCAGTTAGTAGAGGAATGAATAAATCAGGACAGTCATTATCTAATAAAATGTCTAAGAAGATAATTACTTATATGCCTGAAACTAAAGAAAGGGCTGTTTTTAAAAAGAAATTTTGTAAATAAAGGAGAAAATATAATTGGAAAATACAAAACCTAATGAGTTAAAAAAGGTTTTGTTGCATTTTTCATATTTAATATTAGCAGCTGAGATATATTATTGGGAGGAAATATTAGCTAATATTAAAACAATAGATGCAAGCAATTTTTTTACAGCAGCAATCTTATATTCAACAA
>CAYFPB010000031.1:0-12152 GCA_964344895.1 uncultured Candidatus Peribacteria bacterium
AATGAATTTTCTAAATAAGTAAATATATCAGCAACAGTATTTTTTAAATATACTTTTTCTTCTATGCTTTTATTACTTTCTTCTGTATTTAATTTTAATAAATATAAGAACTCTCTTAGTAATTCATTATCTTGTATTATATCCTTATAAACATCTTCAAATTTTTTTAGTTTTTTTCAATGATCATAAAATACATTTACTATTATATATATAAAAAGAGGATGTTTTAAATATCTTTTTATTGATTTATTTATATTTGGGTTATTTTTATTTATTAGTTCTAGAAACATTTCACATTTTTTATCTTTTAAGTTAAAGATTTATATGTATTTTTTAAAAAAAGTCAAAAAAATATAAAAATTCCCCTCTCTTAAGTAAGAGAGGGGTTAGGGGTGAGTTATGAAAAATTAAGCTCTTCTTCTACTCATTATTACAAATAATCCTCAGATTATAAGTGATAGTATAAATAGTATAATCACTTCAGGTCATGTTTTTACTTTTGTTGCTTCAGATAAATCTCATTCATATATTTCTCAACTAGCTGTTTTTGATACAGCTTTAACAGCAAAGAAATCATATTTTATTTCATCTCAAGTTATTTCAACCTCAAACTTTGATTCAGAAACATTTTCTACAAGTTCTAATTCTCAATCTTCAACTTTTTTATATACATTATAGCTTTCAGCCTCTTCTACCTCATCCCATGTTAATACTGATTTAGATTTAAGCTCTACTAATTTTAATCATGTTATTTCAAGAGATTTTTTTTCTTCTTCAGTATTATCTACTTCTTCAATTACTTCTTCAACTTCTTCTTCTTCAGGAGCTGACTCTAAAATTATTTCATTTACTGTTAAACTAGCAGTACCTAATTCTTTTTTAGCATGTCCAATATCATCTTTTATTTCTACATCTACTTTATATGTTCAAGCTTCTGTAGGAGCTGTAAGTTTTTCTGTATAAACTCATGATTTTGTTTCTGATAGAGTAGTAACAATATCATTTACTATTACTGTAACTTCTTTTAATCATGGGTTAGCTGTAACTTCAATTTCATAACTATTTTCTGCATCTACTTCAGCAGGATTAACAGCTACATTTTTTATATTTAATTCATTTAATTGTACTTTTATCTTTACTTCACTTGATTCTCAAATTTTCTTTCAATCTGAATCTAGGATTTGAGCAACAAAACCATTATCTCATGCATTTAATCATGTAGCAGTTGTTTCAAATATTCAATCATTATTTGTTGTTGTTGATATTTCATCAGATCAGTTAACTATTATCTTTATTTGATGATTTTTATTACTAATTCATGATATTGTAATTGAATCTTCTCATATAGTTAATCCATTTTCTGGAGACTCAATTGTTATATCAATATTTTGAGGTTTTTCTACTTTTTCTATAGTAGCTTCTCAAACTCAGTATACAGTATTGTCATTTAAATCATAAATATGTATATCTTGTAATCAATTTGCTTTAAATTTTACAGCATTTTCAAACTTAACTTTTCATTGATCAGCTGGTTCAAACATATATGTATTTTCTTGAAGAGAAGATGGTAGTTCTACTTCAGGATCACTTTCTGAGAATATTAATATTTCTCAAACATAATCAGAAACAGTCATATTATTTTTATCAACAGCTTCTATTTCAAGATCAAGTGATTCTCAAACTTTAGCTGAATTTGGATTAAGTTTTACCTCAAAGTGGTCTATTCCTGCAGCATAAATAGGGGAGTATGCTGCTACTAGAAAACTAGCAATTGTTAACAAAGATTTTTTTAGTAATTTCATAAAGCTTAATAATTAAATATTAATTATTGCTATAATACTCATAAATAAAAAAAAACAAAGACTTTTTTAACATTTTAGCTTTACAAAAAAGTCTTTTATAGTCTAATAATATTAGTATCTATTTCTTCTATATCTATTGATGATATAAAGCTTTGATAATATTCTATTTTTTTTAGTAATTGTTTTTCATGTTTTTCATCAAGTTCACTTAGTAAATCATCTATCAATAAAATAGGTTTATTTCATGTCATTTTCTCTATAAATATTCCTTCTAGTAGTTTTAACCATATTATGATACTTTTTGTTTCTCCTCTTGATGCAAAATGAGATAATGGTTCTGAGTCTATTATTATATCAAAGTCATCTATATGTGGTCATATATATGTTCTTCATAAAATAATATCTCTACTATAGTTTTGTTTTAAATACTCTTTTATATCATTTGTTATATTATCACTACTTACCTTTGTTTTATATAAAAACTCAATTTTTTCTATTTTTCAAGAGAAATATTCAAGAGAGTTTTTTATTGATTCACTAAAAAAATTTACTATTTTAAATCTGTACTTATATATTTCACTACTTAGGTTTATAAATTTTTCATCCCAAAATTCTAATTCACTAGTTGTACTTTTGTTTTCTGCTATATTTTTGAGTAATTTATTCCTACTTTTTACTATTTTTTTATAATCACTTAATAATTTATCATATTCTGGAAATGAGCTTTTTAATATATTATCTAAAAAGTCTCTTCTTAGGTTTGGTGCTAGGTACATTAGATTCATAAGTATAGGTGCAAATGTTACACACTTATAGCTTGCTGCAAAAAATTTCGCTTTAGTTGTTTTATTATTGTTATAAGTATATACTCTTTTTTTCTTTTCTTTATCATATGAAAGACTAAATTTTTCTCCTGAGTCAGTTTTATATTCAATAAAAAAATAATCCTCTTTTTTTTTGACTAATTCATCAAGACTTAGTCATATAAGAGTATTATTTCATAATAGGCTTAGAGCTTCTAATATATTTGTTTTTCATTTTCAATTTTCTCCTATAATAAAATTATGCTTATCCAAATTTTTTAGGCTTAAGCTTTCTATATTTCTAAAATTTACTAGTTTTATTTCACTTATCATAACTATATTGTTTTTTTTATTTTTCCTCCCCTGCTAGGGGGAGGTGCCTGAAAGGCGGAGGGGGGACTATTTCATTATACTTGCAACTGCTATTTGGTCTGCTACTACTTTTTGATTTGAACAAGCTAGTAGTTCTTCTCTTGATATTTCTTTTTCTTTTAGCTTGTCTTCTCTTAATTGGTTTTCTGATTCTATAACTGATATAGTTGGTTTTATTCATGTAGTATCAACTCCATTTAACAGCTCTATATACTCTAAAATACCATTTGTATCATTTGCTACTTTTTCATTATCTACGTTTATTTTACTTAGATTATTTGCTAATTTTTTAATTTGTTCTTGTGTTACTGTCATTTTTTAATATATTATATAATAAATAGATTCTGATATAATATATTTTTAAAATTTAAAAAATCAAGTATGAATTTAAAAGTTTTGTTAAAACAGAAATTTTCAGATGATGAAAAAATAGTTTTAGAGAGATATAAGGCTGCAAAATTTTTGTTTATTTTGTCTTCTTTAGTTTTTTTTCTTAACTATATATTTATAGGTTCTGGTTTTCTGGTTGAAGTGTTTAGATCTACTTTTGCATTTTCTTATATCATGCTATTACTAGGTTTGATATACTATATTTACTTTTTTATAAAAAAGGCATTATTAAATAAAATTCCAAAAGTATTGTTCTTTATTATTTTTATTCTTATTTTTACTTTATTTTTATTTTTTTCTTTACCTTTAGTAATCAAATGATGAATTATTGGTTTGGTAGAGAGTATATAATTTAGCTAATTAATTAATTTTTTATTATGTTTAAAAAAATATCTATAATCATTTTTTCTATGCTTTTTTTATCTTCTTGTTTTTGAGGAGAGGAAACTGCAACTACTCAAGAATGACTTATTTTAACCCAAACTCCTTCTTTATCTATAGAGACTCCTTCTAATTGGGAGACTATAAAAGATACAGAAAATATTTTACCTAAGCCAAAGGACTGAAAAGTAGAGCTTGCTGTTACTTCACAGAAAGTAGTTAATGGTTTTGCTAACAATTTACTTATTTTGTCTACTGACTTAAAAAAGACAACTACTTCAAAGGACTTTTCTATGCTTAATAATATCTGAGCTGAGACTGAGTATGTTGGTTACACAAAACTTGCATCAAAGGAGTTTGAATTCCTAGATGAAGAAAAATCTCTTATCTATATTTTTGAAGCAAAATACAACCTAGATACCCCAAGACTAAAATTCCTCCAAACTGCTCACATATGCCATCAAAACAAAGCTTTTTTCCTAACTATGGCTATCCCAACAACAGTAAAGGATACTTCTAAGTATGAGTATTTGTTGAGTACTTTTAAATGTAAGTAGCCCCTCCCCCTAGCCCCCTCCCTTGTAAGGAGGTGGAATGATATAAAAATAGTAAAAAAACTTGTAATACATTGTATTACGATTATAATAGTAGTGTAATACATTGTATTACACTTATTTTTTGATAAAAATTATTATGTCTACTTTATCTTTTAGAATAGATGATGAATTAAAAAAACAATTTAATCAAGTTACTGATGAGATTTGAATTGATTCTAGTACTGCTTTAAGGTTTTTTGTAAAAAAACTTGTGAAAAATCCAAGTATTATTGATCTAAATATGGATTCAGAGTTAAATGATGAGATTATGGCTATGTGAGAAAGTTCTTTTTCAGAAGTATGGGATAATCTTGAAGATGATATATATTCTAAACTTTATAATAATGTACAATAAAAAAGATGTTATATTAGTTAAATTTCCTTTTACAAATTTAACTAATTTTAAATTAAGACCTGCTTTAATAATTTGAGAATACAAGAATGATTTAATTCTTTTAGCTATTTCTTCAAAAAAATGTAACTGAGTTAATTATAAAATTGATAACTCAGATTTTAAAAATGGTGAACTACTAGTAAAATCATATATAAAAGTAAATAAAATCAGTACTTTAAGTAAAGATATTGTTTTTTCTAAAATATGAACTCTTGAAAAATCTGTTTACACAAAAATAAAAAGTAAGTTTATAGAAGAGATTTTATAAAAATCAAGTTTTTAACAATAAAAACTTGATTTTTATTTTTTATTTGTATAATTGCCTTTGCTATATTATCTGGTGCCATGGCAGAGTGGTCATGCAGAGGTCTGCAACACCTTGTACAGCGGTTCAATTCCGCTTGGCACCTCCATTTGTCTTTAGCAAGCCAAATGCACTAAAGAGCTAAAAAGAAAAAATAAAATTATGCATTATACTACAGGCCTCTGTATTATTTGCATAATTTTTTTTGTATTTAAATTATATAAGAAAAAAGATTAAGCAAAAAACTTAATCTTTTTTCTTACCTGTAACATTTCTCATATCCTCAGGCATAGCTTTATAACATTCTAAAGCAATATCTTTATCAATATATCATTTAGTATAATACTTTACTACATCACTTTCTTTAATAGGTATATCAAGTTTTAAGAGCCTTTTATCACTACATTGAGTAACTATAACCTTTTGCATTTCTTTTACTCAGAAATCAAAAATTTCTTTAGTTATTAATCACTTATTAAGAAATAACTCTAAATCTTCAAACCTGAAGCTACCTCACTCAATAAATAATTCTATATCAAGATTATCTGATTCTACATTATGCTTCAATCTTAACAATTTATTTAATATATCAGCATAGAATAATATATCTAACCAAGCTTGATAGTATTCTGGAGAATTAATATCTATAGGTCAAACTTCTTTATCTCATTCTAATTTATACATATTATAAACTCCATCTTCTTTTCTTTCTTTAAATCAAGCATATTCAAAGGCTTTTCAATTTTCTATAAATGGTCTTTCCTTTATATTAAAAACTCAAAATAATATTTCTCAGTCATTATTTACAAAATAATTTATATTTCAAGTTTTATTTGATATAATTGAAAAAACTCAATCTTGAATCTTTTTTACAGTAACTCATAAAGTAAATCTATTATTTTCAAAAGATTTTTTTAATCCTCTTACTTTTACTAACTCTAATACTTCATTTTCCTGTTCTTCTATAGTTTTAGGTAATTCTAATCTTAATCAATCTAATCTTGAATTTATATCATTTAAAGTATGCTCAATTCATCCTTGTAATTGAGTATTTTCTTGTACTATAGGTACTGGATTATGTTCTGAATCATTTATATGATTCATATCTAAATTATCTATTGTCATTTTTATTTTAATTATATAATATACTATTTTTCTTCCTTATTTGTATCTATTTTTCTTATTTTAGTTTTATTAATTTTTCTTAACTCATCACTATTTTCTCTTAATCAATCAACATATTCTATCAATTCTTTAATTCAATGGTCTTCTAATTCTTTTAATTCAATACTATAATCTCAAATATCTTCTCATAACTCAGCAGTTGCACTAGGTCACTTTATTCAAGCTACATTAGTTATCAGTTCAGAACCTGGAGCATTTTCTTTATCATACACTATTTTATTACTATCTTCATTATATCAAAATTCTTTAAATTTTGCAATAATTAATTCTTTATCTTGTTCACTTAAAGATTCATCTTTGTTAAGTTCCTTTTCAATTACTTGTATATATGCTTCTAATTCTCTTACTCAAGGGGAATTGAAAGTATAAGTTTCTTCTACTTGTCATTCATACATTGCTGTAGCTATTTGACTTAAAGCTCAACCTAGAGAATGTCACATTATTCTTAGTTTTTCTCAATCATTAGTATTCCTTTCAATAAATTTAATTAAGTCTATAGTTTGATTAATAGGTATATGTCATACTCACATAACTATATCAGCTCATATATCTCAAAAATCTGTTAATTGAGTTCAACATATAGATATATATTTATTTCAATCTTTATCTTCTAAAGCTATTGCTTGAAATCAACTTGTATCTCTATCTTGTCAGCTAGGGTAAGAATCAGTTATCTTAAAATCTTTTTGTAATTCTTGTAAATAATCAGTAGTTTGGCTAGTCTTTTCTTGTTTTTGTTCTAATAATCAAGCAACTATTAATTGTTCTTCTCTAGAAATACTAGATATATCATTACTTAGACTAGCAACTTGATTATCAGTAGTGTTTATTCAGGCTAGTTTCAGAATACCTGATATATTATTATCTACTTTGTAGTCTAGGTTATAGTTATCTTTATTTTCTTGTATAAATGTTAAAAGTGTTTGTTCATCTGGTGTTAATTTATCTGGAGGAGTTATTAATAGATTTTTAATGTTTGGATATGATAATGGGTCTAGGTTTACTTTTGTAAGTTCTACTTCTCAAGTACTGGATGTTTCATATTCTCAGTATGCCAGTTCTGATATTTGTGCATATCTAATTACTTTTTCTTTTTCTGATAATGTTTCAGTTTCTTTTTGAGTTTCATAGGGATTGGATTCTTTTGGTTGTTGTTTTAGCTCTTGTAGTTTAGTATCATAATCATCTATATCTAGATTTCAATTAAATACTTCTTCACATAAACCTAGTTCTTCTTCTTCACCTTTTCTATCTTGGGCTTCTTCAATTCTGCATTTTTCTATAGCTTTTTTTGACTTAGATAAATTATCAAGAAAGTCATTCATCTGTTCAGATGAGCTTTCTTTTCTTTCATTACTCTGCTGAGTCTCATTATGTCATCAAAGTCTATCTAGCATATATAAATTTGTTTTTGTTTTTAATTTCTTTTTATTTTATCATTTATTATTATTTTGTGCAAGTTTTCAGAGATACTAACTATATAACATTCCACAAGCATATTTATATTTTTAACTATAGGGGGGAGAATAGGGGGGCTATAATAAAAGACTAAGTAAATTTTTTACTTAATCTTTAAATCTATAACTTAGCAATATTAACATATCACTTACTATTATATATCTCAGTTCTCACTTCATTCACTAGAGACCTCCATAAAGAAATAAAAAAACTGATTAGTTTTAAACTAATCAGTTTTTTTGTATTTTAAAAGAAAATATGATAAAATTAAAATATACTAAATAATATATAATAGAATTTTTATGAGTTTTGAATGATGATGAAATAATGAAATATCTGAAGTTCAAAAAGCACAAGTAGATTTAACAGAAGTAAGTACAAGTGGTATAGAAAAATGAATTGATGAAATTAAACAGGTAAGAGAATTAGAATTAGAAGATAGAGAAAATGATTTAAGTGAGTTAGGTCTATTAGAACAACAATTAGAAAATTGAGTAGATAAAGAAAAACAAATAAAAGAATTACAAACTAGCTTATATGAAAAACTATGAATAGATATAGAAACAGAAAATAATCCAGATATAACAAAATTTGTAAAATGAGTGGTTGATTGATTAGTAGTAAATAATTTAGAAGAAATACAAGCCTTAATAGAAAGTTCTATAAATGAACTAATAGATATGTTTAAAAGTTTATTTGATGTAGAAATATTAACTGAACTAATTAAACAAACTGTATCTGAACTATGAGATATTTGAAATATAATGGAAAATCCTTATAATTGAGGTCTAGCCTTAGGAACATTATGATTATGAGGATTAGGAAAGTTGTTAAAGTGATTGAAATTAAGTAAATGAGAAGAAAATAAAGAAGCTTTAGATAAATATAAAACAGACTTATTAGAAATGAGATGAACTTATAAACTTGATGAAATTAAGAACTTAAATCCCAAAGAAGCAAGTAAAAAAATAGAAGAATTTAGTGATAGTATAGATATAAAATATTTATTAGACAATCCAAAAAGACTAAATGATATGTTAGAAATAATAGAATGAATATGTAACTATACAATTAATAATTCTAATAATTTAAGAAATGTATTAAAAGATTTAACTAATTATAATGTATGACTTAGTCAATTAAGAAAAAAACTAAATAAGTTGGAAAATTTAAAAGATTTAAAAGATAAAGATAGAGATAATATTATTTATTTAAAAGAAACTCTTTTAAATAAGGCTGTTTATAAAATAAATCCACATTTAAAACCTAATAATAATTAATTATGAATAAAATAGATTTAGAACAAGAACTTCATAAATCTTGAGAAATTGATCTTCTTTCAAAAGAAAAAATAAATAAACATTTATCTAAATTTAATAATATAGATAAATTATTTTCAAATGCAGATGAAATAATAAAAATGTATTTTGAAGAACAAAATGATTTTAAAGAATTAGAATTCTTTAAAGATTATTTAAAAAATCTTATAAATAAATACATTTCATATTATAACTTTAATTGAAGTTTTAATGAAAAAAATAAACTTAGTAAAGAAATAGATTTTATAGATGAAACATATGATAAATTAATATATTTTTGAGAATATAATCCAGTAGAAGCTAGAAGACAAAGAGTCAAAAATAAAAAAATAAATTGAGAAAAGTGAAAAATTAGATGATATTTTTGAAAAATACTTAAGAGCTAATTTTTTATATTTTTGTGCAAGTTTAGTTATACAAAAAATACATTTCAGAGATTCTAACTATATAACATTCCTTAGGTACATTTATATTATAGGCTATAGGGGGAGGATAGGGGGGCTATAATAATTTTTTGAAAAAAAAGTTGATTTCTTGTGAAAAAAATATATAATATCTCTATGAGACCACTGTAATATTTTTATACTAGAAGTATAGATTGTTGCAAGGGTAGTATTGCAAGTTTTCTTTTACTTAAGCCAAGAAGTGTCGCGAAGCGAGTTGTGCAGAGGTCTGCAATACCTTGTACAGCGGTTCAATTCCGCTTGGCACCTCCATGAAGAAATAAAAAAACTGATTAGTTTAAAACTAATCAGTTTTTTTGTATTTTAAGATAATTTTAATATATATTAAAAAATAAAAAAGATTTACAAATTTTGTAAATGATTCCTGTAATTAACAGGAGTCATTTTTTTTCTATTCCATTGAGGACGATTATTGTTGTAGTAAAATATATAGTTATCTATATATTTTTCAAGTTCTTTAAAAGATTTAATATTTTCTAAATTAATTTCATCTTTCATATGTCAGAAGAAAGATTCTGTAGGAGCATTATCTAAACAATTTCATTTTCTAGACATAGACTGTATTATTCAACTATTTTTAAGTAAAGTAATATAATCAGGACTAGTATAATGTACTCATTGATCTGATTGAATAATAGTTCATTTTAAATTGAAATTATCTTTTGCTTCATTGATAGTATGAATAACAAATCATAATCATAAACTAGAAGATATTTTATGAGAAAGAATTTCTCAAGTAATCATATCTTTCAATACTGAAATATATGCTTTTGTTCAATTATAATATAGATAACTAATATCAGTTCATAATTTCTGAAATGCTTTTAATCACTTAAATTCTCTATTTAATATATTTTTACAAGTTCTATGTTTTTTTGTAGCTTTCCATAATGTAGAATATGGTTGTTTTCTTCTTATCTTAGCTAGTAAACCATATTTGTTCATTAATCTAAGAACTTTTTTATGATTCATTATTATTCATTTTTCAGTTAATTTCATAGTAATAGCTCTATATCATTTCTTTCTCTGTGACTTTAAAGCTAAAGCTTTAATTAAAATTAAATCATTTTTTTCTCTTTCTTCTTTTGTTTTATTCTCTAAAATTAACTTTTTATGCTTGTAATATCAAGATTCTGATACTCATGCTATATTACACAGTAATTTAATACATATTTTATTTGATAATTTATATATTATTTCATATTTTTTTGTTTTAGGGGTAATTTCATTCTACTAGTTTTTTAAGTTCCTTTAAATATGCATTTTCAGCTCTTAAATATTCTAATTCCTCATCCTTAGACATTTTTGAAATATCAAATTTTTCTTTCTTTTTTCTTCACTTACTTTCTTCAATTATTCATTTTCTATTTATATTTCTTTTCCATCTATCTATACTTTTAGTTGGTATTTTACTGTTATATACATATTCAGGAAATCATAATTCTTGAAAAATATCTTTTCTAAATATTCACTGTTTTTCTAATTTTAAAGCCTCAATTTTACATTCTTTTGTGAATGTTATATTTTTATTAGTACAGTTTCTTACATATTTATTTTTAAGTAATTCACTTCTTTGTTTATTACTATATTTAATTTCTGCCATAGTTTTTAAATTAAAAATTAAATACTTTTTCTAATTATACTTAAAAACTAAAAAAAGTAGAGTGCTTTTTTATTTCACTCTACTTTTTAGGGGGCAGTTCAAAAACTTAATCTTTTTTCTTACCTGTAACATTTCTCATATCTTCAGGCATAGCTTTATATATTTTATATGCCTGTTTTTTATTTATTTGATTATTCTTATAAGTTTCAATTACATCACTTTCTTTAACTCACATTTTTGTAATTCAATATTCAAATAATTCAGGGCTTTCAAGTAATCATTTTTCTTGAAGTATTAATAAGAATTTAATAGATAAAGCTCAAGATAATATAAAATCATCTATATTTCATTTTCATATTTCAATTTTATCTTTTATAGCTATTAATAATAATATAATATCATAATTTTTTGATATTTCCTTTAAAGCATTAAAATATTCAATAGAATTTTTGTTTAAAGGTTTTTCTTCAAAAATAAATTCTCAATTACTATTTTTTCAGTTAATTTTATAAATATTTCTTTTTCAACTTTTTGAGTCCATAAAATATCAAGCTTCTTCAAAAGCCTTTAAACTAGATTTTAAATATTCTCAATCTTCATCAATAAATAAAGATTCTCTATGAGAAACATTTAATACTATTTCTCATAATGAATTTGTAAAAAATGCAATTTCTCAAGTTTTTTTACTAGATACTCAAAATAAATCGTCATTTATATATCTTACATATATTCACTCTTTAAATATCCCTTTTTTTAAAGCTTTCAAAAAATCTTTATTTTTATATATTCTTGATAAAGTTTCTTGTTCTTTTATTTGGGGAATTTTAAGTTTTAATCATTCTAGCTTTGAATTTATATCATCTACAGCTGTAGACAATCATCAAGATTTTTCTGATTTAGATGTATAATCTACATCTAAATTATTATTTAATTCTCACATTGTATTTTTTTATTAATAATTAACATCTCTATTTTCTATTTTTTTGTTTTTTTATAAATTTTCTTTATTGTACACTATTTTATTATTATCTTCATTATATCAAAATTCTTTAAATTTTGCAATGAAAAATAAAATATGTTA
>CAYFPB010000032.1:0-12087 GCA_964344895.1 uncultured Candidatus Peribacteria bacterium
TATTACTATTGACAAAATAAATAAAATAAGTATTATATTAAAGTAAAATAAATTTTTTAGATATATAAATGAAAAGAGTAACTCATATCAACTCATACTTTGCTAGTCCATTAGAACTTGTAAAAAGTTCTGATTTTTTACGTATTGTAGATATGATTCTTGATAATTGCCTAGAAAGAGATAGAAAATTTAAAAAAGACTATATTGCTTGATTAATTAAAGATATTTGAGAAAGAAAATTTTCTTATAGAGAACAAATGGATTTAAGGAATTTTTTAAAAGATCCATCAGTGAGAGTATTATGGATAAAATATACAGAAAATACAAAAATTTTTACTGATTTAAAAGACAAAGATCCTTATGAAATATTTGCATTTTTAAGATATAAAGAGTATTTATTTGAAAGAGAAAAATGATATGAAAGAATATGTTTTGCTATTGAGGATACTATTTGATTAATAGATAATGTTATATGATAAAAAAACTAAACTTTTAAAAGTTTAGTTTTTTTGTTGCTTTAAAATAAAAAAAATATATACTATTTTTGATTTAAAATTTAACAATGATAAAGATGAAACAATATTTAGATTTATTAAGAGATATAAAAGAAAATGGTATTTGAAAAGATGATAGAACTGGTACTTGAGT
The DNA here is from genome assembly GCA_964344895.1 of uncultured Candidatus Peribacteria bacterium. Classification (GTDB taxonomy): domain Bacteria; phylum Patescibacteriota; class Gracilibacteria; order BD1-5; family UBA6164; genus UBA6164. The sequence goes on from CAYFPB010000032.1 coordinate 649, forward strand.
AAGATGAGTTTTTTGAATGCAGGCAAAATATGATTTACAAGATGGATTTCCTCTTGTGACTACTAAAAAAACATTTTTAAGATGAATAGTTGTAGAGCTTATATGGCTTATTAGATGAGAAACAAATATTAAGTATTTAGTAGATAGAAATGTGAAAATCTGGGATGAGTGGCCTTTTCAAAATTATATAGATTCTAATGATATATGAGATAAGTTTCCTACTTACTCAGATGCACGGCATGAAGAAAAAACTAAATTTATAGAAAAAATAAAAAGCTTACCAGAAAATGATGAGTTTGTAGTAAAATGGTGAGATTTATGACCTGTATATGGTCATCAATGGAGAAATTTTAATAGTGAGTGAGTAGATCAATTAAAAAATGCTATAGATCAGATAAAAAATAATCCTACAAATAGAAGGATAATTGTTTCAGCTTGGAATCCAGCTCAAATAGATAAGATGTTATTACCTCCTTGTCATGCATTTTTTCAATTCAATGTTGATACAACAAATAATAAATTAAACCTTCAATTATATCAAAGAAGTGCGGACATGTTTTTATGAGTACCTTTTAATATAGCTTCATATTCTACTCTACTTATGCTTATTGCAAAAATTACATGATTAAAACCTGGTACTTTTACACATACTTTATGAGATGCTCATATATATAATAATCATGTAGATCAAGTAGAGTTACAATTATCAAGAGAACCACTTCCTCTTCCAGAGTTAAAAATACTTAAAGATGTAAAAACTCTAGAGGATTTAGAACAATTAGAATGGGATGATTTTGAACTAGTTAACTATCAATGTCATGATAGAATAGCTGCACCTGTTGCTGTTTAGTTATAATTAATCCCTCCCCTTTCACTTCGTTACAGGTACTTAGTATGCCCCAGCGAAGCGGGGGGTGCCCTTTTTAAAAGGGAGAAATATAGATTTTTTAATATAAAAAATATGAGATTTAGTATAATATTAGCAGTTGATAATAAAAACTGAATATGAAAAAATGGAGATTTGGCTTGGAAATTGTCAGGTGATATGAAATATTTTAAAAATATTACTTCTAGTACTATAGATACTCAAAAGCAAAATGTAGTTGTAATGTGAAGAAAAACTTGGGATTCTATACCAGCTAAGTTTAGACCATTACCAGGTAGAGTTAATTGTGTGCTATCTAGATCTTATGAAAATAAAGATAATAAATATAGTTCACTTGAAAATTGTTTATCAGATTTGGAAAAAAATAAAAGTATAGAAAATATATTTATAATTGGTTGAGCAAATTTATATAATCAGGTTTTAGATAATCCTATGCTTGATAAGATATATCTTACAAAAGTTGAGTGAGATTATAATTGTGATGTATTTTTTGACTGAGTACCAGATAATTTTAAATTGGAATCAGAAAGTGAAATAAATACAGAAAATAATGTAGAATACAGATTTCTAGTTTATAAAAAAGTGGATTAAATCCACTTTTTTATTTGACTTTTTAACATTTTTTAATATAAACCAGTAACAGAAATAATTTTTAGTTAGGTATTTTTTGTCAGGTACTTAAATTTTTTAATTGTTCTGCCATGAAAAAAAGAAAAAGGGAGATTTTTTTATGATAGATATGTATGGTAAGACAATAATGGATTTTCAAAATGTTACAGTAAAATCCAGTGATTTGCTTATTATAGAGGATGGTTTAGGTTTAGAATTTGGTGAATTACAAGTAATACTTTCTCTTGGTGAAATAAGTGAAGATGATGTATTAACAAAAACACAAGGTATGAAGGTTTGTAATTTGATTTATTTGCTTGCTACCTATGTTGATTATGAGAAAGGTAGTTTAGAAGAAGCTTATGAGTTTTTATTAACTCCAAATCCAAATATAAAAGAAAAAAGGTTGATAGATATGCTTGATTCTATATTAAGTGTTAAGTATATTATATCTTATATGATGCTTGATCCAAAGTATAGATGATACAAAAGAGAGTTTGAAAAAACTCTCTTTTTAGTTTAGATTAGTTTTTAAAATATCTATAACTTCTTCAAAATTATCAAAAAATACAGTTTTGTTTGATAATCCATATGTAAGGAAATATTCATCTTTTACACTTTTGTTTACAATAGATAGTATATTTTTCCTTAATCAGTAAGCTATTCATAATTCCTGAAGCATTCACTCACTTTTTCAGTGGTGATCTATAAACGCTATGACAAGATCGCTATCCTCTATTTCTTTTCTTGCTTTCTCTATTATTTGTTTGTTTAAACTATTTTTAAAATCACAGTCAAAGAAATATATAAAGTTTTTTATTCATATATTGTTCAGTGTTTCCCTGATTTTTCATAATTTTTCATTTAGTTCACTGTCAGAGACTCATGTTTGTTTGTATGCTAGGTAGGTTTTCATAGTGTTTTATGTTAAGTGTTTATTTTTTTGATAATCTATTCTTCTTTTTTCTATTTTTTTAATATCTTCTTGAGCTTCAAGATTTTCTGGTTCTATTCATCTATTGATAAGAGTCTTTCTTGTAGCTTTACTATTATCAACAAGTTCTCATTCTAATTTTTGTTTTCCTGTTAATTCTTTTTGTTTAATATTATGGTCAGTCATTGCATAGATAAAATCTTTTGCTTTTAATTCTATTTCTGTATCAAAATCAGCTAAAGCTCTTTTTACAGGAATTCATTTTCTTTCTTTTAGAGTTTTTACTGATATTCCATAAAGTGCTTCTATTCATTTGTTTTTAAATGTAGCAAATTCTACTGGTAGTTTTATTCATCTATTATATATAGTTTCTCCTATTTTTTTCTCAGATTGTTTTAATTTTTCTCTTGCCACTAGTCTTTTATTTTCTTCTATCTCTTGTTCTGCTATTTCTTGTTTTCTAGTTTGAGATGCAAAATAGGTTTGAGCGAGTGATACTTCTTGTTTTCTACTGTCTCAATTTTGAGCTATTAGATAACATGCATATCTAGTAAGAAAAAAATTTTTTCAAGGCCTTCATCATAATTCAGAGGTTTTTACCGGCTCCGGTAAAAAGTGTTTTTCAGCTTCATGTCAACTATTTATACATGCAACTATTGCTTTTTCTAAAACTCATTCAAATTTTTGCCATTTTTTATATCCTAAACTCACCATTAAGTCTCTTGCACTCCAGAATTCAAATCATGTGCCATCTTCCATTTTTATTTCTTCAAAAGATTTTTGTACTATTTGTATTATATCCATATTTTATTTATTAATAATTATATATACCTATTATATACAAATATATATTATATGCAAGTTTTTTGTGTTAAAAACTACAATTCTTCAAACATCTCTACAAACTTCATCATTTTATCAGTAATTCTTTTTATTACACTTGTCCTTTCAAGTATCTTTGGTTTGTTTTCTAATGTTTCAACTATATCTCATCTTAGTGGAGTTTTTCAAGTATACAAATAGCTACTTAAAATTTTTTCAAATTTTCATGCATCAATACCTTCTTCTTTACAAAAATTCTCTAAAGCCTTAGTTCTTTCTTCATTAAAAAAATTTTCAAAGCTTTCTCATAAGTTGTCTGTATCAGAAATATTAGGTAAATTTTCTTCTATAAATTTTTCTATTAATTCTTTTTTACTTCTTAGTTTTACATCTCAAGTAACTATATCTAAAATAACTTTCTTTTGAGTTTCTTTTTTATCATCTGGTGCATCTACTAGATTTGCTAATAAACTTAATATATAATCAATATTTATTTCATCTCTTCTTATAAGTTCTAACTCAAAGTCTACATCATCAAGTATTGACACTTTTTCTGTATCATTAATATTTTTCACACTATCATATAAATCAAGGTATTTACTTTTATAGTCTTCAAATTTTTGCTCATCTATATTTAGCATATCAAATGAGAAATCTGTAAAACTTGATAATATATTTTTAGTTCTTAGTAATTCTCTAAAGAGTTTTATAAATTCTAATTGTTCACTTTCTGATGTGATATCATTTACTGTATCTACACTTGGAACTAGATAATATAATTTTTTAATAAGTTCATTTGTTTTTTCAATATAATCACTCATTGGTTTCATAAGTACTACCTCGTTTGCATCTTTATTTGAGAATAATGCTATAGCATCATCTACATCTTTTTTAAGATTTCTGAAACATACAATATTACCTTGAGATTTTTGCTCATTTAATATTCTATTTGTTCTACTAAATGCTTGTATTAATCAATGATATTTTAGGTTTTTATCTACATATAGAGTATTTAAAGTTTTACTATCAAATCATGTCAGAAACATATTTACAACAAGTAATATGTCTATTTTTCTTTCCTTAACTTTTTTAGCTATATCATTGTAATAGTTATAAAAATCTCACTGATTTTTTGTAGTATACTTTGTATTAAATGTTTCATTATAATCTCATATAAACTCTTCTAATTTATCTCTAGAATGCTTATTTACTTCTTTTTCATTTACTTCTAGATTCATTTCTCATATAAATCCATCAGCATCTTTATCTTCTTCATTTACTCAATAAGAAAAAATAGTTGCTATGTTTAGATTATGATCTTTTTTCTTAAAAGCTTCATAGTATTTTATCAAAACATTAACACTACTTACACAAAACATTGCTGTAAAGTATTTAGAATGAGTTTTTGCTTTATGATTAGATAGTATATAATCAGTTATTTTATCTATTCTATCTGGTGCTTCTAATAATTCTCTTGTATTTATATCTTCTACTTGTATATCAATGTCTGTTTTCATTCATTGTTTCTCTTTATACTTACCAACATACTCTACTGAAAATCTCAATACATTTTCATCTTTTATTGCATCTGTAATTACATATTTATGTAAACAGTCATCAAACAAATCTTTTGTCGTTTTATTTTTATTATTATTTTCTTCTAGTATTGGTGTACCTGTAAAACCAAACATTTGATGATTAGTAAAAAAATCTTTTATTCTTTTATGTGTATCACCAAACTGACTTCTATGACATTCATCAAATATAAATACTACTTTTTCATCTTTTAGATTTTCCATCTTTTTAAGATATCTTTCTTTTAGTATTGCTGTATTTAGTTTTTGAATTGTTGTTACTATAAGTGGTGTATCATCTTCAAATTGTTTTACTAATTGTTTTGTATTATCAGTTCCATCAATACTTCATTTAGAAAAACTATTAAATTCTTTTGTTGTTTGGTAATCTAAGTCTTTTCTATCCACTACAAAAACTACTTTTTTTACTTCTGGTAGTTTTCTAAGTATCTGACTTGCTTTAAATGAAGTAAGAGTCTTTCAACTTCATGTTGTATGCCATATATATCCATTTTTATCTGAGTTTTTTACTCTATCTATGATTGATTCAACTGCAAAGTATTGATATGGTCTCAGTATCATTAATACTTTATCTGTTTCATTTAGTACTATATATTTAGTTATCATCTTTGCTAGATGACATGGTTCTAAAAATATGTTTGCAAATTCTTCTAGATTTATGATGTTTTTATTTTCCACATCTGACCAAAAAAATGTTTGTTTAAATGATTGTTTTTTATTATTTGCATAGTACTTTGTATTTACTCAATTGCTTATAACAAATAACTGGATGTATTGAAATAATCAGTTTCAAGCCCAAAAGGAGTGTTTATGATATCTTCCTGTTTGGTTAAATGCTTCTTTTAACTCTAATCCTCTTCTTTTTAGCTCTATTTGTACTAGAGGTAATCAGTTTATTAGTATTGTTACATCATATCTGTTTTTATAAGTTCCTTCCATCGTAACTTGATTTGTCACTTGAAACTCATTTTTACACCAGTGTTCCATGTTTAAAAATTCTAGGTAGACTATATCATCATTATCCCTAGTTAACTGCATCTTATCTCTCAATATTTTTGCTCTCTCAAACACAGTTCATTTATTCAAATGATGCAGTATTTTATCAAACTCTTTTTCAGTTAGTTCACTACCTTTCAGCTCCTTATAATTATGCACTTCAAGTTGCTTTTTCAGGTTTTGTAGCATTTCTTTCTCATCCTTAATAGTTACAAAATCATATTCTAGATTTTGTAGTTGTTTTATAAGATTGTTTTCGAGAGATTGTTCTGATTGAATATTGTTCATGGGTTATATTTCATTAAGTAATTTATTATATTCTACTTCAATAATATTTTCTTGTTCATAACCTCTAAGGGAATGAATAATTTCTAATTTTAATTCTTCAGGATAATCATCCTCGTTAATTATAGAATAAATTATCTTATATAACAAGTTTCTATCTATTTTATTATCAGCTATTGCAACAGAAATATTTTCCATTTCTTTAATAAATTTTTTTACACAATAGTCGTATCAATTTATTTCTAAAAAATATGCTCATAATCAAATTGAACTCCTTTTATTTCAGTCTCTAAAAATATGATTTTTATTTATACTATACACTAAATAAGTTAATTTATTTTCAAAAGTAGGATAATATTTATCGTTTTTCATAAAATCTACTTTCTCTATATTATCTGGGTGTTGACTATATCAATAGGCACCTCAGCTCATTTCTATTATTTTATTATGTATTTTTTCAACATAATCAAATGTAAAATATATAGTCATTTTATTTATTTTTTAATCTAATAAAAACATCTTTTGTTTCTTCTAATCTTTCTGCTAATTCCTTACTTTTTTCTCATAAAAATCTTTCAAAGTCAGTATTTGATACATCACTAATATATTCTTCTAGATTTTGATGTAATGCATCTCTAAAACATAAATCCCTACTAGCCATTAAATTTCTTGCTCTTGTAATAACTGGTTTTAAATAACTATTATTACTTGCATTATTAAATATATCATCTGTTTCATTTGTTGTTAATTTTCTTCATAATTTTTCAGAATGTTTTTTTAAATCTTCTGCCAATCAACTTTCTAAAGAAGAAACTATATCTAAAAACTCAGAGTACATTGTATCTCTAACAGACTCTTTAAGTTTTAATCATAAAACTTCCTTGTATTCTTTTGCATTTTCTTTAAATGCTAGCTTATATACTTTATTAGTGTATATTGCATACTTTACAGGTCACATATTAACATATTTATCAAGAGAGTCAGTAAAAATTTTTCTATAATTTTCTTCTTCATAAGAACTTAATATAAAGTTTTCTTCTCTTTGATTAATATATTTAGTGTGTCATCATGCTTTTTGATTTATAGTATCTATCACAATATCAAGTATAACTGATCTTAATTCTTTTGCTTTTTGACTATCTACTAATAGCATTCATACATTTAAAAATGCTCTAAAATCAAATATTCATAAGTTCCTAAAATTTAACTGACCGACATCAATGTCGCCCTGTAATACAGTTTTAACTTGTTGTAGCCTATCTCCTGTTAGAATTTCATATCAATTTTTTCTTAATTCAGAGTCATTTTTATCTAAATATCTCTCTATTGTTCTTTCTTCAACTTCATAAAATTCAGCTATTTGTTTTTTTGTAAAACATACTTTTCATTCAAAAGAAAATCATTTAATTCAAACAGCTTTTTGAATTTCAATAATGGCATATTGATTATTCAATATATTTTGTCTATCTATATTTGAATTTGTTAAATTTTTCATTATTTTTCTGTTATTAAATAAACATCCCCTGTAACAATCCTTTCTTAAATCTCTCACTTTCTTCCAACTCAAAACTAATCTTCTCAATCTTCTCATCAATATTACTCAAAAAATTAGCTATTTTTTCTTGTTCTTTTAAAGAAGGAACTTTAATCTTAATTGCTTTAAAATTTTCAATATCTAAATTCCTTCTTACTACCGATGCTCATTGCTCAGAAGCTTGAGAATATTCATATAACATTCTATTAGTTTTAATTATAAAATTTATATAACTAACCAAGCATTTTGATTTATTTACTTCAAAAATCTTATAAGAAGGTGAAACTATTCATATTTTAAACTTTAGATTTAAATTTATATTTCACATCCATAAGTTTTGAGGACTAAATACTAATTGATTTTGTAATAAAATTTTATATCAAATATTATCTTTACTAGCTATTTGTCTATCATTAAAATATTCACTTTGTAAAAAAATTCATTTATTTGTTGAAGATAAAACTTGATATTGATTATTTTCAGTGGTTTTTTTATTAAATTCTTTTAATAATTCCCTCAACCTAACTTCCTCCCACTCCCCAAACTCCTCTCAATCCTCCCCCTTAAACCTAATCTCCTGCCTAAAAATCTTCTGCATCACTCATTTTTTATACTCCTCTAAAGCCTTTTTCCTCTCTCTAATGTTTTCTATTTTTTCATCTACACTTGAAAGAAAAGATGCTATTTTTTGTTGTTCATCTTTATTTTTTGGAAAAAGTAAATCGAATCTTTTTAAATCTTTTAAACTTAAAGTTTTCTGAGTAGAACCAACAACTTTCTTATTTACTAATTTTTGAAATGAATCAGATTTAATTAATAAATGAAAAAAATCATTATTTATATTTGGTTTTAGTAAAACTGTATTTTGTCCTAAACAAACATCTTCATATGTAAGTAATTTAATATTTGCTCAACAAGTTCAAACTCTTGATAATACAATATCTCATTTTGTTGGTTTATATTTACTTGTAAATTCCTTAAAAACATCTTCTGATACTTTTAAGCATAATTTTGTATTTAATATATGATTATTTACATCTGTTACTCTTATCATAGAATAACCTTTTTTCTCATAATTTTTAGGAGTTTTATGTAAAGAATCATATGTTTCAGAAATAAATCAAAGTTTCTTTTCTTCCCACTCTCAAGAAAACTCTTTAAATCTTAATTTTGGAATTTTAGTTGTATTTGTCATAATTTTTATTTAAAGTTAGATCAAGTAGATGTAATTGAGTCAACAACTCATTTTTGTATTACTCACTCTATATTTGGCTCTATAGAAGTCTTTCATTTAGAATTTTTTATCTTTCAATAATTGCTTGACTCGGTAGCCCATCACCAAAAAGTATTATTAATCTTTCACATATTATAAGCAATTTGAGTACCAAAAAATAATATAATTAATATAGATATTAGAAATGTTAGAATTGCTCAACTGTAATATTCTGTATTATATAATTCAAACTCTTCATTTAATACATGAGTAAGATATATAATTCATACTATTGAGAGAATAACTCATATCCAAAATAAAACCCATAATAAAATAAATACAGTAATTATAAAAAGTGCTACTAATGCAGCTTCTTCTCATCCATCATTGTTAGAATTATTTCTTTTTCTTTTTCACATATTTTATTATTAATTTAAAAACTATTATATTTATTTGCTTTATTTATTAAAGTATATATAATACCCTTGGAAATGAAGTCAGTCCGAATAGTGGTGTTTATCACCTGCGTTTCTCTTTATTGAGAATAGGACTGGCTTTTTTTTATTTCTATTTTTCTTTCTATATTTAATTTCTAAAAAGGACTCTTAATCCCCAATTCATCACAATATCCTCTAATCTTATCATCCAACTCTTTACTTTCACTATCCAACTCAATAATCCTATTAGCAACTTCTTCCAAATCAATCTCTTCTTCTTCCTCAAACGTATCCACATACCTAGAGATATTTAAATTGTAATTATTTTCTTCTATTTCTGATAAACTAGCTAAGTGAGAATATTTTTCTATTTCTTCTCTATTTTTAAAAGTGTTTACTATTTTTTCTATATCCTCTACTCTTAACCTATTTTGATTTTTATTCTTTTCAAAATCACTAGAAGCATCTATAAACAATACATCCTTATCATCTTTTCTACATTTTTTAAATACCAAAATACAAGTAGGAATAGATGTACCATAAAATATATTAGCAGGTAAACCAATAACTGCATCAAGGTAGTTTCTATTTTCTATTAAATACCTCCTTATATGTCATTCAGCACTTCATCTAAACAATACTCAGTGAGGAACAACAACAGCCATAGTACCATTCTCATCTAGGTGATGTACCATATGTTGAATAAAAGCATAATCAGCTTTTGAGCTAGGAGCTAGCTTTCAGTATTGACTAAATCTGTCATCACTTAAGTGTAAACCATTTGCTGACCATTTAGCAGAGAAAGGAGGATTAGCAACTATTGCTTCAAATCTTTTTTCTAGATGTTGTGGGTGTTCAAGAGTATCTTCTTGTTCTATACTAAACATTGAGAAGTGAATATCATGTAAAATCATATTCATCCTTGCAAGGTTGTATGTAGTTCTATTTAGTTCTTGTCAGAAAAACTCTATTTCTCTAGGATTTTTAACTTCCCTAGCTACTCTTAATAATAATGAACCTGAACCACAAGTAGGATCATATACTGATTTAATTTGGGATTTATTAGCTGTAACTAGTTTTGATAATATAGTTGAGACTTCTTGAGGAGTATAAAATTCTCAAGCTTGTTTTCATGCTCAGGCTGCAAATTTTGATATTAAATACTCATAAGCATCTCAAAGTACATCTATTTCAGTATCCTCTAACTTGAAATCTATTTTATCTAAGTGAGATAATACTTTTGAAATAAGTTCATTTTTTTGTTCTTCTGTTCTACTAAGTTTTGGATGAGTAAGGTCTAGATCTTCAAAAAGACCAATAAAATCTTCTTCACTTTCTGTACCAGTAGTTGATTGCTCAATATTTTTCAAAATATTAATTAAATCTCCAAGTATAAAATTAGTTTCTCAGCTATCTGATGTAGAATTTCATCTTTTTGTAATCTCATCAAAAAGCTCACTTGGTTTTAAAAAATAACCAAGGTCATGTATTACATCATCTTTTACAGCTTGTAGATACTCTTTTCATTCTTATGAATTTTCATCTACTTAGTTATAGATTATTCATTCTTCTTTTAAAAGATTATTTGCTTTAATTAAAAGCTTTTCAGACAAGTATTTATAGAATATAAATCAAAGTATATAGTTTCTAAACTCATCAGCAGACATTTTACCTCTTAGCTCATTTGCTATATTCCATAGTTGTTGTTCTAGGAGTTGTTTTTGTTCTTCAGGGATTTGTTGTTATTAATTTAAATATTATTAACCTCCACTTTACCCAAAAAACAACAAAAGTCCAACTAAAAAATATTTTTAATATAGATTAAAATCCGATTAAATAAGGAAAATAAACTATCTATTATAATAGATTCCACATTAAAAGTGATTAAAATCTGACTATAAAAATTTACTTAGTGTTAAAAACCAACTTTAATTTACAAGTTGTGGGTTTTAAACCCCACCTTTTAAGGTGAGAGGAAAACCTAAAACTTGTTGCAATGGGTCCAAACCCCACGGTTTCAACCTGATTTTAACAAAAAAAGTGGTAAAAATCAAGAAAATAAATATAATAGTGTTCTATCGTCCCGTTTCAAATCCGACCACTTTTAGTAGAATCTATAAAATCATAA
>CAYFPB010000033.1:0-11880 GCA_964344895.1 uncultured Candidatus Peribacteria bacterium
ATTTTTTATAGTAGCTATTTTTCCAGATACACAAAATTTTTTACAGACTCAAATTTCAAACTTTTTTACAAAGAATTTTATAAAAACTTGTAAAATTCTTTTTTTTTATTACTCTCTTATAGAATTTAAAAAATAATAAATATATTATGAATGAAGAAATAAAATGAATGGTAAGTGAGTTTTTTGATAAACTACCAGTAGAAATTGATTCTTTAGAAACTATTATAGATGATGAATCTAATAACATCATAAATATTAAATTAAAAACTGAAGACTCTGGTGTAATTATATGACCACATGGGAAAAACTTAGATGCTATACAAAATATTTTGAAATTAATGATAGCTAAAAAAGTATGAGATAAAGTAAGACTACATCTTGAAGTAAATGATTATGTTGAAACTAAAGATGAAAGACTTTTTAGTTTTATTAAATCAAAAATAGAACAACTTAGAAGAACAAAAGAAGATATATGTCTACCTTTTTATACTGCATATGAAAGAAAAAAAATTCATGGTTTTGTATCAGAACAAAATTTTGATAACATATATACAAAAAGTATTTGAGAATGAAGAGATAGAAGAATGCATTTATGTATTCAAAAAGAAAAATTATCTATTGATATAGATTGAGATAGTATTTAATTACATTAAATTATTAACCTATAATATGAAAAAATTAAAAGTATTTATAACTTTAATAATACTAGCTATTATATTTTCAGGATTTTATTATATAAACTGATTGAACTACTGAAAACATATTGAAATAAAAAGAAGTTTTGTAGAACATCCTGAAAACTTACCTAAAAAAGAATTTGCATCAAAAACATCTTTCTGATTTAAAAATCTAAGAGCTGATTTATTCCGGCTAGAAGCAATTCAATATATATGATCAAACCCTATTGGTTCTGAATATAAAAAATATTTATTTGCTGTACTAGATTTAATAACTGAACTTAATCCATACTTTGAACAACCTTATAATATAGGTCAACTTCTATTACCTAGTTATAATGAAAGATATGAAGACTTAAGTGAAGAAGAACAAAAAAGAAATATTGAAGAATGAGTTAAGCTATGACTTAAGTGAATAAAATATTTCTGTGATGCTGAAAAAGTTGAAGCAATCAAAAGTTTTGAAATAGAAAAAATGCAAGATTTAAAAACACTTCTAGAAAGTGAAGATTTTAAAAACCCTTGTAAAACTCACTCTATACCTTACTATCTAGCATATATATATTTTTATTATAAAAATGATCCAAATACAGCTGCTGATTATTATAAAATTGCAGCGGCAGTTGAATGAGCACCTTCTTGACTAAAAGTAATGGCAGGTGTAATGTCAGGTAAGTGATGAGATAGAGAAAAATCATTTAATATGTTTTTGAGCCTTGCATGATATATAGAACCTGAAAATGAAATATGCCAAGAATTTTCTAAACAATTACTTATTGTATGAAATGAAATATTTAGAAAATCTCATCAAATAACACCTGAACTACTTAAAAATATAGCTAAAGTGAGAAATGAAGCTTTTTGAGAATTTGGTGAAGAAAATGAAGATGATATATTATCAGATACTACATGTTCAAATTATTTAAATAAATCAGTACGTGAATTAAACTTAGAATATCTAGATAGAGCTAACAAACAATATGAAGCAAAATTATGAAAACCCAGTATCAAACCTGAAGAATTATTAGAAGAGTGATTCATAGATTATATACCTATTGACTTTCAACAATACAAAGATCATGGTATTAAGTATAAATATAATAAAGATACAAAAGTATATGATTTTGACTTAAAATATAAAGATGACACTGATGAGATTTTTTACTGAGAAGAATAAAAAGCAAGAAAATATTTCTTGCTTTTTTAATTTTTATTTGCAATGTAAGCTTTTTTTAATATAATCCCTTCACTTACACATTTTATTAAATAAATTCATATTATGAAAGTAGAAAAAAATATGCTAGAAAAATCTATTGTAGAATTAATAATTGAAGCAGATTTAAAAACAGTTGCTAACTATAGAAAAGATGCTTTAGTACACTTAGAAAAACACTCTGAAATAAAAGGTTTTAGAAAATGAGCTAAAATACCTGAAAATATACTTGTTAGACAATATGGTGAAGACTATATAAATAGAATGGTAATTGACTTTGCTATTGACGGTTTATATAAAGATGCTCTAAGAAAAGAAAAAGTTATTCCTGTTGCTCAAGCTGAAATAAAAGAAATAATTTCTGAATCACCATTAAAATTTAAAGTACATATTGAAGTATTCCCTACTGTAGAGGTAGATAAAAAATACAAGGATATAAAAATAGAAAAGAAAAAATTATCTGTAACTAAAAAAGAAGTCGATGCTGCTATAGCTGAAATAGAGAAAAAATTTACAAAATTTGAAGAAGCAAGTGATAGTAAAACTAAAGCTAAAATGGGAGATAGAGTTACTATTAGTACTGAAGGGTTTGAATGAGATAAACTTCTAGAAAACACTTCTATGGTAGAATATCCTATTGTTCTTGGTTCAAATGTATTAGTTCCTGGTTTTGAAGAACAAATTGTTTGAGCAAAAGCTTGAGATAAATTAGAATTCCCTGTAGAATTCCCTAAAGATTATCACAATAAAGATTTTGCTTGAAAAAATACAACTTTTAAAGTAGAAGTTATAAAAGTTGAAGTAGCTGTAAAACCTGAATTTACTCCTGAATTCATTGAACAATTAAGAGGTAAAAAACTTGATTTTGATGGTTTTAAAGAATTAATTAAATCAGAAATTCTTGATACTAAAGAATCAAATGCTAGAATGGAAGAAGAAGATAAATTAATTAATGAATTATTAAAAATTACAAAACTTGATATCTGAGATGGTTTATTAAAAAATCAAATAGAAAAAGTTTACTCTGAAATAAAACAAAATATTGCTAATGATGGTCTAAAAATAACTGACTATCTTGAAAGCTTAAAAATGGATGAAGAAACTTACAAAGAAAAACATGTAAAGCAAACAGCTCTAAAAAGATTACAATGAGAACTTATAATGCATAAGTTAAATGAGATTGAAAAAATAGAGGTTTCTGATGATGAATTACAAGAAGAAATAACTAAAACACTATCTCAATTTCAATCAGAAGATGTATTAAAAAGATTAAAAGAACTTTATGTTCCTGGTAATAAATACTATGAAGAGTTAAGACAAAGAATGGCTTATAGAAAACTAATTGATAGTTTCTTTGTAGAAAAAAAGACTGCTACTAAAGCAAAAAAATAATAAAAAATCCTCCTATGATAAGGAGGATTTTTTATTTAAAGAATCCCTCCCCCCTACGGGGTACTCCCTTTAAAAAAGGGAGAAACTAAGATTTAATTTAAAATATTTTACTTATTTAAGATTTTTAATTTTCCATTTTTCTATTTCTTTATGATTTCCTGAGAGTAATACTTTAGGAACTTTTTTTCACTTAAAATTTTCTGGACGTGTATATATTGGATACTCTTTTTTTCTATTTAATTTTTCAGAAAAGCTATCTTCAAGTAAACATTCTTTATTTCATAATACTCATGGTATATGCCTTACAAGAGCATCTATAAATACTGTTGCTGATAATTCTCAACTTGTTAAAACATATTCTCACACACTTATTTCATAATCAACATATTGTTCTATTATTCTGTTATCTATTCATTCATAGTGTCCACATATAATTATAAAATCTTTATCTAATTTTGTATAATATTTTTCTAATTTTTCTTGATTTAATAAATCTCATCTTGGAGACATGTATATAACAGGAATTTTTCAAGTTTTACTAAAAATATCTTCTATTGCCTTTGATAATGGCTCTGGAGACAACACTTGTCCATGCATACCATAAGCTTTTTCATCTACTCTTTTAAACTTGTCAGTAGAATAATCATTTAATTTATATAATTCTATATCAAAAAGTCATTTTTCTACTCAATTTTTCATTATAGAACTAGAAAAATATGACTCAAATGATTCTGGGAATATTGTAATAATATGTATCTTCATTGTTATTTATATTATTTTTTTACATTAGTAATTATACTAAGTACTTGTTCTAGTACTTGTTCTATAGATTGAGTTGCATCAATTATATGATCACATATTTGTCTTGCTTTTTTTTCTTCCATAATAGCACTCTCTTCTCTTGCTTGTAATTGATCTACAGTAATATTATCTCCTCTAGTTGCAATCCTCTGAGATAACTTCTCTACTGGAATATTTAAAAATATAGTTGTATAATTCTCAGAAAAACTAGGATTTTGTTCTCTTAATTTTTCAAGTCATAAAATATCTAATTCTTTTATAACTATTTTTGATTTTTCAATTCCATTTAAAACTACATCATCATATTTAGTTCAATAATAATCTTTACCATGAACAATAGCATATTCTAAAAATTCTCAATTTTCTATTGCTTTCCTAAACTCTGAAACTGATATAAAATAAGAATCCACTCAATGCGTTTCAAATTCTCTTTTTTTCCTAGACTTATAAGATAATGGTATATGTAAATCTAGATCCTGTTTTTTTAAGTTATTTATAAGTGTTCATTTCCCTGCTCAAGAAACTCACATAATAAAAAATATATGTCCTTTTTTCATTTTGTTTATTATTATTAATAATCCCTGCCCCCTCTTTAGATTATTATAATAAAAAAAAGACTTATTGAAAGTCATTTTTTTATTTTGCAACTCTTTGCGACTCTAAGTATTCATCTATAAAATTTGATAATAGTGGTGCTGGTTTTCTAAATAGTGAAGAACCAAAACTTACTATAGTTCAAAGATCTATCTGATCATATGGATTATTTTTTACATAAGTTCTATTACTTACCAAGTTGCTAATATCTCCATATAAACTACCATTTATAGTTAATATATTTAAAGTTTTTCATCATTTTCACATAAATTTACCTCAAACAGAATCTTTAATAATTGATACATAAGTTCATTCTATACTTGTAACATTTTTATCTATTTCTATATCTCATCATTTTACAACAAATGCTATATTATCATTATATGATATATCTACATTTATAGTTAGATTTCAATTTTCTATTATATATGTTCTAGCTCAACTAAGTCCAGATAGACTTGAATTATTTACTATAAAGTTTTTATTTTTTAGGATAAAAACATTTTCTATTCAATTATAATTTTCAAAATCTGATAATAATGCAGTACTTCAAAGAGTTGTTCAATTTACTTTTATTATTTCTTTTGTTTTATCTGAGTAATTATCTCATTCATTTTTTATTTCTTCAACTTTTTCTGTATCAGTAACAACTTTAGAGTAACTTGACACTGATCAAGTAGAAACTCAGGCTCATACAAAATTTTTATTTTTACTTGTATCTAATATACCATCAGCAACTTCTTCTACATTTGATAATTTTTGAGTATCTGATACATAACTAGTTCAACCACCTGTTGTAGCTACACTTGGTTTAGCTACTCTTATTTTTAATGGTGAAGCAAAATAGGCATCATCAAAAAGTACTCATCATACTTTAATAGTGGTAATTAATCTATTTTCTTCATAACTTCAAGCTCCAACCTCTCCCCCTACAAAATTAGGAAGGTATCAAAATGAAACTCTTTCTCAAGGAATTAAAACTCCTCCAGGTATATCTATACATATATCTTCTCAAACAATTGTTGTTCATTCTTTTTTAACAACACATAATTTATCTGCTTCAATCTCTAATGATGAATTATTTCTTACATATGGTTCTCATAAACTATGAGCTTCATAAGGATTCATTCACTCTCAAATGATTACATAATCTGTAGGTCAAAACTCTAGTTCTCATGAAGTAGGTGTTGTATCTCAAGCAGATGGATCTGTTGGGTCTGGTGTTGGGTCACCAGATGGAGTTGAGTCTCCTCATTTAGATGGATCTTCTGGATCTTCAGGTGTATCTGGTCATCCTCCTCAAGTTGGGTCTTCTGGATTTTCAGGTGTATCTGGTCATGGTCATCATCACTCAGTTTGACAAATAGCACTACATCCATCTCAATCTATATTATTACCATCATCGCATGTTTCTCAAAAACTTGTATCTAGAAAAGTATCTCAACAAAATCTTATCTCTGCATTTACACAACTATTATCATCAATACTTAAATTTGAAAATCATACATTTGTATAATTTTTATATGTAGCTGTTGAATTTTCTACATCCTCTACATCATTATGATAAGCTAAAGTATAATCTGAAATAGCTTCCCCTGATCATGGGGTTATATCATAAGTAGCTATATTAAATACAAACTGTACTTGATTTTTTGTAATATCAGTTGGTTTACTAAAAGTACAATAATCACTTCAAAGAGACATTACTTTCTCTGAAGCTCATGGTGATAAAGTAGAATATCTAGTCCATTTATTTACATCTGTACATCATGATAATAAATTATCATCACTTGTCCAAACAGATACTTCTGATTTTATTGAAATATACTTTTCTTCAGTAGTCCAATATTCATTTGCAACAAACTTTGTTTCATTATCCTCTGTTAAATATATTTGAGTATCAACTGAAACAGAACAACTTAACTCTTTATCATTTAAAGTATTATATTCATATGCTTTTGTTACTGGTAATATTAATATAAATAATACCAATATATATACTAACTTCACTATATTTTTCATATACTTTTTTAATTAATTAATTCAATTAATATAATAACTATTTTTTTAAAAATGTCAAAAGATATTACACAAAAAAATAAGACTAAAATTATTTTAGTCTTATTTTTATATTGATGGACCTCATGATATTCAATTATTTCATGTTTGACCTGATATTACTCATTGTTGTCCACTACTTCCTCCTCACCAAGATGTTCCATCTGATAACTTACCAGCTAGTGATCTAAGTAAATTTGATGTAATTGGGAAAGATAGAGTAGAAAGCATAGATATTTCTTTATTATATTTTCTAGGATTAATAGATGAAATTAAATGTTTTTGAATATTTTGTTTGTCTCCAGCTATAAAAGCATTTACGTTATCAAAATACTCTTTTACATTATTTTCACTACCTATTTCTTTTAATTTATCTAAGTATGAGTTAGTATTTTTAAATTGATTTAAATACTTTAACATTCAAGCAACACCGGAATCACTTGGTGGAAAAGCTGTAACTAAAGCTTCAGTTGAGTCAAATAATCACAATATAGAATATCTATTATATAATTCTGCATCATTTACTCTCAACATTTCTAATGAACCTTGTATTAAGTCAAATTCTTTATTTACTGATTTAAGGTACTCTGTTCTATCTTCTGTTCTATCAATTGCACTTGTTAATTCAGCATCACCTTCTGGACCTGTAAACCATCTACCTTCTTTATCTTGCTCTCTAAGTATTTTTATAGCATTATCTACTCATTCTAATAACTCAGATAGAGATAATTTATCATTTATTTCTAAATTTCATTCAGTTTTTCTCCAAGAACTTATATCTATATTATTTATTTGTTCTTGTGTTGGTTTTGAATCAAAGATTTTATATTTTCAAAATTGTCTAACTAAATATTTTCAATCATTTAATAGTAAAGCATCATAATTTTGAGTATCTTCATTACTTCAAAATACATCTGAATTATTACTTGTTAGAGTAGTTTTTTCTTGCCAACCATCATTTTTTTCTTGTTCTCACCCAGCTTCATAGTTTTTTATTGATGATTCTATTTCTGCTTCGGTTGGTACTCTATTAAATACTTTAAAAGTATTAGCTCACCAATCATCTACTTCAAGTATATAGTTTCCCCCTACTTGTTGTAAAATTACATCATGACCATTTGCTTTTAGATCTAGATTATATTTTTCTCACTTTAACTCTCTTAATATTTTTTCTATTTTATTATCTTTATCATCAAAGAATTTTTCTAACCAGTTAAATCATCATTTATTAATATTTTCAATATCTGGAATAATTCTTGTTTCAAGTACTGTTTTTATTAATTTTTCTTGTAATTCAGTTAATCAATCAATTTCTCATCTTAAAACAGCATCTGCTTTATTTTTACTTAATCATGTTCCAATTAATAATACTCTTAAATGTCACATTGATTGTAATAAATCATCTCAAGATAATTTTGATAGATTTTCTTCTGAATAATCAGGAGTTCATACCATTCAAGTCTCAACCCATTTTTGGAAAGCTAGAGCACTATCCATATCTATTCCTGAAGAAACTAATCCTTTACTGAAATGTAATCATAAATCAAATAATGGTATATCTTTTAAGATTAATCAAATTAATAAATCTCTTAACAAATACTTTGCAAATGTTTCTTCTCTTTCAGTATAAACTACTCTAAATAATCCATTAGCTCTTTCTTCTCTAGGTAATAGTTTTGAAAGCTCAGTATTGAATAATTCTCTATTTTTTGAAATATTATTAGACATACTAGATAATTGTGCATAATACTCACTTGCTCTATTTTCTCATACTATTTCTCTAAGTATTCATAAAGCTCCTCACATATCTGATAATCATACATTACCATCTATTTCTCATCAATTTACCCATGACTCTAATGCCTGGTAAAAATTTGAGTCTTTTAGTTGTTCATGCATATTTATAAAATCTAGAGCTTTTTGTTTTGTTTCTCTGGTAACCTCTAAAGTAGATTTATTTAAATCTAATTCTACTGAATTTTTTTCTACTTGAGATTTTAAGTCATTAAGATCTTGATTTGTAGTTATAGTATTTTCTGGTTTTTCCTGTATATCAGATTTTCATGATGGATTTTCTGCGCCACCAAAAAAACTATTTGTTAATAAATTATTTAAAGAATATTTATTTTGTTTTAAAATGTATAACATAATTTTTTATAAAAGTTAATTAATATCTTTATATATATTATCATATATTTTTTTCTGATGCAAAAAAAAGACCATATATTTATATATATAGTCTATTTTTATTTAATTTATTATGATTTAGCTACAAATTTTACATATCCAAATGTTAACATTATAGCTATTAAAGCAAGTAATAGATACTCAGCTGGACCTGTAACTGGTAGAGCTTTTGGTTCTTCTAATTCTTTTACTTCATTTTCTGATGATTTATATAATACACATTCTCTATGCTCTATATTATCAATCGTTATTTCTCCATCTTCTAATATATTATGTACTGATAAAGGAAAAACTAGTAGTCATACATTTGTTCCTTTTGCAGCAGTGTTTGTTTCTAATTTAAATGCATATGATAATGCTGATTGTAACCAAGTCACAGAAGCTCCTGGTTCTAATATATATCATTCTTCAGAGTCTGAATATAGATTTTCAAAATCCTCAGTATATTCCCAAAATCCTTCTTTACCTGGAGTTTGTCACCATACTGCATCTGATCATGCTAAGTTTATCATTTCTGGAAGAGTTTGTTCTTCTTTATAAAGAATTTTTCTCATATCAGAAGTATTTTCCCAAATATCACTTAGTAAGCCAATATAGTCTCATTGAGCTTTTTCTCATCAGTTAAAACATTTTGTACATGAATTTTCAACAAAAGCCGACTGAGAAGAACATTCTACATTAGTGTAAGCTCAAAAAGCTTGCATAGGAATAACTAATAAAGCTATTATTGCTATCAATTTTGTTTTCATAATATTTAATAGTTAAAAAATATTTTTATCATTCTATTGAAATAATAGCAATAGTCAAAATTTTTAACAACTTTTTTATGTTTTTTACAAAAAAGAACAATATTTTTAAAAATATTGTTCTTTTTTTATAATTATTTTTTCAAAACTTTATTTACAAAAAGTTGTTGTAATAACATAAATAATGTAGATATTCACCAGTATATTCCTACTCATGCAAATAGTACATATGTAAATACAGCTACCATTGCTGGCATTCAATAAAGCATAAACTTATTCATCATTTCTGGATCTGGCATCATAGAGTTATATCAATCTTGTCATTTTTTCTTTTCTAGTACTACACCTTTTTTTGATGTATCTTCCTTACCTGCTAAAGATAGTTTTATTTGTAAATACTGAATTAATGAAACTACTACTGCTAATATCAATCATGCAACTCACCCTGCTTCAAGTAATTCTAATCCAAAGAATGAATAAGTAATTGTATCTAAGCTAAAATCACTTAAAAATCAATATGTATAGAAAAAGTTTGATGGGTCTTTTATTGATAATATAATGTTATATATTACTAGTAATATTGGCATTTGTATAAGTAAGAAACCACATGATCCCATAGGATTTACATTTTCTTTTTTATAAAGCTCCATTAGCTTCATTCAAATCATTTGTTGATTACCTTTAAACTCTTCTTGTATTTTTTTAACCTTTGGTTGAATTGATTGTAAACGTTTTTGGCTTACCATCATTTTGTGTTGAGGGTATAATAATACTATTCTTATTATTATCGTTATCAGCACTATAGCCCAACCAAATGATCAAGAAAATAAATCAAGTAAAAATATCATTAAGTTATATATTGGAGCATAAAATAATCAAACAAATATTTTTTTAAATGATCAACTATGTTCTATTTCTGTTTGCTCTAAAAATTCTTTATCTTTATAGTTAACTTTTAGAGTATATTTCCCTGTATTTACAAATTTTTCATATTCTGGAGAATAATCAACCAACACTTTTTCTCATGAAGATAATTTTATATCTTTACAGAAATTTTCTCAAAATTTTAATTCTTCTCATGAGTTTGATATTTTTATATCACTACATGTATTAAACTCTATATTTTCTGTAGTATTGTTAGCTACATTTACTCAAACTGATGCTGGTACAGTATAAGAACTATCTGTAAACTCAAAGTTTATAGTATTGTTCAGTGTTTGTTTAGTATTATCTGAAAATAAATTAACTACTAGCAATGTTAATAATACTATAAGTAAAATATCTAAAAATTTTTTCATTATTTTTAATTTTATTAATTAGATTTTTAGCTATTAAGCTAAAATTTAAAGGTTTATACTTTCCCTAATAGAAACTTTATATCCTTATCAAAAGATATTATAGATTCTTTATTTTTTTTATCAAGTTTTGTTTGTTTTTTTACTACAAAAACATAATCAATTCATTTTTTTTCTTCTATCTTTTTAGCAACAGTATCATAAAATCTTCTTCTAAAAAAGTTTCTTTCTACATTTGTCTTTACTGATTTTGATCAAAGCACAATTGCAAATCTATTTTTCCCTTCCTTATTTTTCATGTAATTCAAAACTATTCAATAAGAAAAAAAAGGTTTTGCTTTACCTAAAACCTTTTTTACTTGTCTTTCTGTTAATCTATTTCCTTTTGAAATCATATATATAAGTTATTTTTCTTCTGTTTTCCCTCCCCTGCTAGGGGGAGGTGTCCATAGGACGGAGGGGGGATTATTTTTTTCTTACAATAAAATTTCCTTTTCCATCAAATGGTGTTTTTCTAGCTGTACCTCCTGCAACTATATGCATTTTTGCTTTACCATTAATTTCTTGGTATCTTTTTGGATAAGAAACTGTAAGGTTGTGTCTTCCTTTTCTTCTTCTATTTTTTAAAACTTTTCTACCTGAAGCTGATGCGCTTCTTTTTAAGAAACCATGTACTCTTAGTCTCTTTCTTTTCTTTAATTTTCCTAACATTGTTTGATTTATTATGTATTAATTTTCTTTAAAATATTTTAAGTTCCAGTTAAAATATTTTATTATAATTTTTTATTAATTTCCAAAAGGTGTATATAGTCTTTCAAAAATTGCTGGGCTATTGTATACAAAAGATGTGTTTTGTCAAAAGATTTTGGCTCTTTTCTTCCTAACGTGAAAATTTTACACAAAAAAACACAAAAGTA
>CAYFPB010000034.1:0-11796 GCA_964344895.1 uncultured Candidatus Peribacteria bacterium
TTTTTTTTTGATTTTTTTAAATCTCATTTATTACTTCAAATCATTTAAAACTTCAGACTATTGCTAATCCTATTACTTTTTTTGCTAGTCATCTATCTTTTATTTTTTCGGCAGTTTCATTCAATGTAGCACCACTTCATATAGCATCATCTATAAGTAGAATTGTATCTGATTTAAATTTTTTATCCAATATAAAAATTGTATCACGAGCATTATCTATTCTATCAGATTTTTTATTTAGTGACTTTTGAGCTACAACCTTATCTCTAAAAAGCTTTATAAGCTTTAGTTCTTTCAAATCTAGTCAAAGTCATTTTTTTATTTCATCCATAAGTTGTACTTTTCTATCAATACTTGGTGGAATAAATGCAAAAGAATCAATGTCTTTTATTCTTATTAGATTATATATATCAACTTTTATTTCTTCTATTATTTTTTTAGCAAGCTCTTTATCTCAAGTTTGTTTTGCATAAAACATTAGATTTCACAAATATGTTTTTCAATACTTTTCTATAGAATAAAAATCCAAATAATATGTTTTATCCAGATACACATTTTCGAAAGTATCTTTCATTTTTTCTTTTCATTTTATCAATCAATATTTAGTTTTATATTTATCATATTTTTTTATAGTTTTTTCATATATTTTAAACTCTTTATTTATATCTAATTTTCTTTTCTTACACCAAGAAATAAATCATTGTTTTCAAAACTTTGTTTCTCAATCTGGTCAAAAAAAGACAAATTTATTTATCTCAAAATAATCATCATCTATATTTATAGGTTCTCATGTATATCATAGTACAGGTATACTTACAGTTTCCTCAGCAAAATAAAATACTTTTGGAGCAGCTCAAACTTTATATATTTTATTCTCTTTTACAAGAATATTAATATGTCTATGAATCATTTCCCTAGATATTCAAAATTCTCACCTAATATCATTAACTGATACCGGTGAATTTTTAATTATGTATTCAAAAATATTTTCTCTTGTATTTGTTTTCATAATATATTTTTATATATTTATAGTTCACAGTTCATAGTGAATTATGAACTATAAATAGTATAACATATTTTTTATATTTTGCAAATTTTAAATCTTTCTCAATCTCAAACTATTACTAACAACACTTACACTACTCATACTCATAGCAAAAGCTGCAAATATTGGATTAAGTATTCAAAGAGCAGCTAGTGGGATTCAAATAGTGTTGTATATAAATGCCCAAAAAAGATTTTGTTTGATTGTTGAAAGTGTTTTTCTTGAAAGATTTATTGAAGAAACTACTTTTTCTATATCTCATCAGACAAGTACTATATCAGAGCTTTCTATAGCTATATCACTACCCGTTCACATAGAAATTCATAGATCTGACTCTACAAGTCAGGCAGCATCATTTATACCATCTCAAACAAAAGCCACTTTTTTTCAAGATTTTTTTATATCTTTAATTGTATTTAGTTTATCTTCTGGTAATACTTCTGCAATTACTTGTTTTATATCTAAGTCTTTTGCAATAGCTTTTGCAGTATTTTTATTATCTCATGTTAACATTACAACTTCTATATTCATAGAATGCAGTTTTTTCACTAAGTCTTTAGCTCATGATTTAGCTGTATCAAGTAGTGCAATAATTCATAAGACTTCTTCTTTATTTCAAATAAGCACGGGAGTCTTTCAATTAGAACTTAGTTTTTCAATATTTTTTTCTAGGTCTTTATCTATTTTTTGTTTCTCAAATAATTTTTTATTTCATAAAAATAATTCTTGCCCTTCAATAATTCAAGTAATTCACTTCCCTTTTATTTCCTTAAAATCCTTTACTTCAAATTCTTTAATATTTTTTGTATAATCAGTAATACTTTTTGATAGTGGATGATGAGATTTTTTTGCTAAACTTTTAGCTATTTTTAATAATTTATCTTGAGTTTCTTTTAAAGAAATTACATCAGTAAGCTTTGGTTTTCAATTTGTTAAAGTACCTGTTTTATCAAATACAATTATATCTATATCCTTTGTTTTTTCTAAGGTCTCAGCATTTTTTATTAATATTCATTTTTTTGCTCAAACTCAAGTCCCTACCATTATTGCTGTAGGAGTAGCAAGTCAAAGTGCACATGGACAAGCAATTACAAGTGAAGCTACAGCAGGAACTATAGCTTTAGAAATATCTCAAGTTATATAATACCAAGTAATAAATGTAATAACAGATACTACAATTATAACTGGTACAAATATTCCTGAGACCTTGTCAGCTAAGTGTTGTATAGGTGCTTTTGAACTTTGAGCCTCATCCACCATTTTTATAATATTTGCTAATGTAGAGTTTTTATTTGTTTTTGTAACTTTTATATGTAATACTCCATCTAGATTTATAGTAGCTCAGTAACACCCAGACTTTTCTTTTTTATAAACTGGAATACTTTCTCAAGTAAGCATGCTCTCATCTATATTTGCTGATCAAGATACAATTACTCAATCAAGAGCTATTTTTTCTCATGATTTTACTTCTATTATTTCTCAAACTTCTATATTATCTATATCTTTTTCTATTATTTTTCAATCAGAAACTATATTTGCTTTTTTGGCTTGTAACTCAAGTAGTTTTCATATAGCATCTCAGGCTTTTGATTTAGCTTTATATTCTAAATATTTTCAAAGATTTATTAGAGTAATAATAGCAACAGCAGCTTCAAAATAAAGCATTGTTTCCAGTAAAAACATAACTATAATAGAATAAAAAAATGCTGTGAGAGTTCAAAGTGAAACCAAAGAGTCCATATTAAAATGTAGTTTTTTTAAAGACTTGTATGCACTTTTGTGGAAATGTCCACCAAATCAAAATACTACTATAGCTGAAAGTAAAGCAAATATATATAATACTATTCAATCTACTTTTACAAACATCATAGAAAAAACTGGAAGAGAAAAAATAAGTGAATAAATAAATCTATTAAAAATTACTTTTCCATCATCTTTACTTTTTTCTTTTTTAAAATCTGTATTTACTTTAAATCAATTATCCTCTACTTGTTTTTGTATTTCTGAAAAACTTACTTTTGCTTCATCATATTCTACTTTTGCTTCATTTGTAGCTAAGTTTATCTGTACTTTATTCATTCACTTTAAGTCATTTAAAGAGTTTTGGTTAAGTACAACACAACTAGCACATGTCATTCCTTCAATTTTAAAAATCTTTTCCATATTTTTTTATTTAAAAAATAAAAACCCCTCTGTCCTTTGGACATCTCCCCTTGTCAGGGGAGAAAAAATAACTCCTCCCCAGTACATGTGAGGAGGCTGAGAGGGGTTATTTAACTATTATTTTCCCTTGCAACATTCACATTGATGAACAAACAATTGGATACTCTCATTTTTTTAAGTTTTTTAATTCATAGGTAATATCTACTCATTTTCTTACAGGATGCACTTGTTTATTTATTTTAGGCATAACTAAAGTAGACATACATCACTTACCATTTTCATCAGGTGTAATCACTAGTTTATAATCTACTCATGATTCAATCTCTATTACTTTTGGTTCAGTTTGCCATCAATTATGTCACATTGTTATTGTTTCTATTTTTTTATTAATTATTTCTTTTTTAACTTCTTTTTTTTCTACAATACTTACTTCAGTCTTTACTTTTGTTTCTGTTATTGGTGTAAAAGAAATTAGATTTTTTGAACTGCTGATTGTAGCTATTCAGAAAAATATAAGTAAAGCTCATATAAGTTTGTTTAATACATCAAAGTTTTTTTCCTTGAAGTAACTTGATCATAATCAAACACTAAATAGTACAGGCATAGTTCATAAAGCAAAAGCTGCCATTATTAATCCTCATGAAATAAAACTCCCACTACTTATTGCTATTAACTGAACTGTTTGTGTAAATCAACAAGGTAAAAAGAATGTTAAAGCTCAAACTAAAGGAGCATATTTAGGATGAGATAATGCATGTATTTTTGAACTAAATTTCTTTGGCATATGTACTCATAGTTTTGTAATACTAGGAGCTAATCATACTATATTTAATCACATATATAGTATTAATATTCATACTATAAAACTAAGTATTCATGTAACTCACATACTTATAGAAAATGTTTTTCAAATAAGTCACAAAATTCAACCAAGAATAAAAAATCATACTATTCTTCACAATTGAAAAAAGATCTGAACTTTTGTATGTCCATACAATCATTTTGTATCATCACAATATCTTGAAAATCAAATAATGATTGCTCAAGTAATAGCTAAGCATGTAGATAAAGAAGCTACTAATCATATAAGTATAGCTCACAGAAAACTTAGATCACTTGTATCTGGTATGTACTTATATATATCAAGTAATGAAAATAAATATATAAATACTCATAATCCTAAAAATGAAGCAATATTTATAAGTAGTTTTTCTATATTTAATCATTTATTATTATTTTCATGTTCTACTATTTCAAAATTGTTCTCTTTTATTATTTCTTGTACTTTTTTATAATCATTTTTATCCTTTATATCCAACTCTAATATTCACTTTTTGTGATTTACAGATATTAGATCAATATTTTTTATATCCTTGAATGCTTTTTCCAGTAGCATTTCACAACTAATACAATGCATTCCTTCTATTTTTATAGTTTTTTTCATATTTTTATTTTTAATTATAATATTATTTATTAAACTCCCTCTGTCTTCATACCTCAGACATCTCCCTCCATGAGGGAGACATTATAGTTCCCCCTCAATGAGGGGGATGCCTGAAAGGCAGGGGGAGCCCTATTTATTTTGAGCAGTTTTTACTATGGTTAACACTTCCCCTATCATTTCTTCCAACCTCTGCTCATCATTATCTTTAGCTGCATTTACAAAACAGCATGATAGGTGTCACTCTAACAATTTTATATTTGCTGATTTTAAAAGTCATATTACAGCAAGATTTTGCTGGATTATATCTATGCAGTACTTATCAGACTCTATCATATTTATTATATTTTCTATAGATGTTTTAGCTTTTTTAAGTCAAACTAAAGCTTGATTAGTATTATGTGCCATATTGTTTTTTTACTTAATAATTATTTCAATACCAATACCTATGATGTAGGTATATTATTTATTAATTTTATTATGTCAAATAAAAAAAAGACACTCAAAATTGAGTGTCTTAAGTTTCAGGACAATAGATCATATATTTCCCTATAGCCTGCAAGTGCATCATAGTTATACTTTGTAGGTATTTTTCTACAAATTGAGTTTCCTGAAAAATAACTAAAAACATCCCTATCCCTTAATTCTTTATAATGATTTAACAAAAAACTATACTCCATTGGGCCATAACAGGAATTATTAAAGCCATCTTTAGAAACATATCTTGTATTTGTAGGAGCAAAAGCATCATGAGACAAAGCCCATTTATTTTCACTATACAAAAATACCTCAAAGCAACTATGAAAAATAACAATACCTCTACTTAATGCAAATTTTGAAAATTCTACAAAAAGATCTTTCAACTCTGAAACAATATCACTATATTCCTCCTTAATAATATTTGAGTCAAAAGTTTCAAACATATCAGATCCTGATACAGGTACAAAAGTAGCTGTATCTAAAGAGTCTATTTCACTTGAGTGCATAAAAGTAGCTTTATTATATCCATAAGCTCTCTCATAAAAATATCTAGTTACATGATTAAAAAACATGAACTTAACTCTTCTATAGCCTTGTTTAGGTATATCTACTTCTAAAGCATATCCCATTTTTATAGCTTCCGATCTATTAAGCAGATTTTTTGATAAAAAAGATGGAAGTTTGGTAGCAGTAGTTTTTATCCCATTTAATTCAGCAAAATTTGTTCCAAATCTAGCTATCGATGAGTATAACTCAGCCTTACCTTGAACATGAAGATCAACATTTAAATCTTTATCACGAATCTTATTATTTCTTATAATCACAACATCCCATAAATTATCAGGTCTAGTTATCATATAAAAATCTGAACTAGAACCTTCATGAAACAAATCATAACCATTTCTCTTCATTTCCATATTTGAGAGCTTTTTTGGAAGCTCTCTGTTTACTCCCCATCTACCACTTAGTATCAAGTTTTCAAATGCAATACTCATTTAATAATCCTCCCTTTTTAATTTATATTAATAAATATGCCTATTTTTTATAACTATTATAAATAAAAAGTCAATTAAAAAGGCTAAAATTATTAATTTTAAAAAAAATTTGACTTATTTTATTTTTTATGTAAAATAGCTAAGCTATAGAGAAATCCACTTTTCTCCAGAAAAGATTATGTGTGCATTTCCTGATAGATTTTTTTGACACTCCCTTTTTCATTATCAAGTTCGTTGAAAACCTCTAGGGGTCCGACTCCCCACTATAGCACCAATATGTTATAATATAAAATTTGTAATTTAGATTTCCTTTTTTTCAATATTTTATACTCCCAAAATAGAGCTAAAATCACTTTCCCCTCACTATGATACTTTTTACATCCATAAAAAAGTTAGTAGAGATGGCGACGAAAGTTAGGGTCCTATACCCTATTTAGCTCACCTATTTACCCATTACTGCTTTCGCAGTAATGGGTTCTTTTTATGTTAAATAAAAAAGCTAAGTTATTACTTAGCTTTTTACATTTTTTAAGATATAGTTTATTTTTATAAAATACAATATATAAAAAAAACTAAATGCTACTAATAATGATTGAAGTGAAAATAATAATACTTCATCTGTATAATTTACAGTATAAATAGTAGAAACTATATCTAATAAAATAAATGATAGTAAAAATACTATTAATATATTTTGAGATATTTTTGAAACTATTATTGCTCAAAGAGGAGCTCAAATAATAACTACAGGAATAGAAACTAGCCAATAAGTTAATACAACATTATTCACTGCTCATAGATATAACTGTAGAATAAATCAAAATATAGAATTTATTGCCATCAAGCATATAGTTGTGGGAGTTGATATTTTAGCATTTATACCATAAAGCATTGTTAATAAAATAAATACTATCATATCTAATCATGTTCACATTTTTGAAGTTAATAGTCCTCATATTGCTCAAATAAACAAAAATACAATAACTGTTTTTAAACTATTTTTTATTTCAGTATTATCTAAAATATCTTTTTTAAGTAATTTTGATAATAATACTACTCAAAGAAAACTAACTAATACGGTAAATAAAATTTTTAACTGAAGAGATGATAGAACTATTGAAATACCTATCAATTGTCATAAAAATCATCATATGGCTCACCATAATACAACATTTTTTAATATTTTTATTTTTTTCAACCAAATAATAAACATAGCCATAGTCATACCTATCGACTGTATCATTAGACTAAATACCTTAGCATCACTTGCTGCAATATTAAATAATTTTGTAAATACTGGAAAAGCAACAGCACCTCATCATTCAGCTGTTGATCATGCTATAAATGATCCAAGTACCATAGTAAGAGATATTATCCAATTATCATCAAAAAGGAAAAATAAATTATTACTTAGCATATATGTAAGCCAAGTAATTAATATAACTCCTAGTAATGTAAAGTATGGTTTTTTCAAATTTTTATTGCAATTATTAAATATACTTGTTTTATATTAAACTATATTTTTAAATAATTGTCAAATATTTGAAGCTTTTTTTATACTTTTATTCAAAAAAAGAATCAAATTATGTTAATTTGATTCTTTTTTCTTAAATAAAAATACTAAATAATAAGTTTATCTAACAAATCCATATGAAAATTCTCTAAAAAACTTATCTAATAAATCTAGACGAAGAAAATAAACTCAATATATAAAACTTTTTTCTTTTTTTCACATAAATTCTTGAATTTGATTTTCTATAAATGACTCTTCTGATAAACTATTGGAAAAAATATTTTCTGATCTATCTTTTGATACACTAATACAAACTATATATGTTTCTTTTCATAAAACTAAGCATTTTGATGTGGGCTCTATACTAGGACGAATCTCTACATTATTTTTTCTTTCTTCTAATATATATAAAAATTCTTCTATTCATATCTGCTTTTCTATTTCTCATTTAATAACATGTTTTGTTATTCAAGCATTTGTTAATGGGTCACCTATAAATGGAATATCTATTTTTCAGTTTTCAACTGTCATAGTACAGACAGTATTATTTTTAGGTAAAGAGTTTGTATTTATAAGGCTTTTTACAAGTCACTTATTTTTTTCCTTTTCCTTCTCTAGTTCTATATCCTTATTCATAAGTATAACTCAAACAGAATTTAATACCTGTTTAGTTTGCTCATCTATATCAGAAGCATTAACTTCTTCTAATGCTTTCTGAATATCTTTACTAGTAACTTCTAAATCAGTACCATACATAATATAATAAATTAATATTTAAAAACTATTTCTCATCTGTAATCCTCCTCCTTATTTCTAACATTTGTTCAAATAAATCTAAAAATACATCTGTTATAACTGGATCAAACTCTATTCATCTTAATTTTGTAATATGATCTAAGACTTTTTGGTCTGGCCAAGGAGCTTTATATGATCTTTTTGATTTTAAAGCATCAAAAACATCTACTATTTTTGTAATTCTAGCCTCTAAAGGTATATCTTCTCATATCAATCAATCAGGATATCAGCTACCATCATAATTTTCATGATGACATCTAGCTATATTTGAAGCTATTCTTAATAAGGTTTCTAAATCTGTTCATTCATAATTATGTAACTCAGATTCCAGTATTTTTCATCACAATGGAGCATGCTCATTCATTTCTTCTCTTTCTGTTTTATTTAATCTTCATGGCTTTAAAAGTATAGATTTTTCTGTAAGTATTTTTCATAGGTCATGTAATGGAATAGTCAATACTACATCTTCAATATATTCTTCATCAATAATATGACTAAAAAGTCACCTACTATATAATTCTTCTATAAGTATTCTACTATATTCTTTTAGTCTATCTAAATGTTCTTTAGTTTCTGGATCTTTTAATCAAGCTGGTGCTAGCATAGATTGAAATTTTTCTATTAATTCTCTTTTAAATACCCTTAAAGGTGTAAGATATACTCAATACAGTTTTTCTCATCACTCAACAGTATGACTCATACTTAGATTGTATTCTAATCAACCTATATCTATTACATAATTTGAAGGTATTATTGTATCTTTAGAAACCTGATTTTTTGATAAAAAAGTAACGAATTTATCCATTCATACTTGCTTATTAATTATCTTTGTTAAATCATCATTTTTAAGTCACATTTTTTGTAATCTTTTACTTACAAATTTATACTTAAGAGGACTTCTATTTCACCTTCTAAATGACTCTATAGTTACAGTAAATACAAAATTTGAGTTTGGTAATATCATTCAATTAGCATACTCATAAGATAGTTTATCATAATCAGCTGACATAGAATTAAGCATTAACTCTTTTCTATCATTTTCCGCAGATAAAAAAGTCACTGATTTTACCAGTGATCTTACTTGTTCAATTACCTCATCAGTAATATTTCATGAAGAAATCTTTTCTAGTAATATTTCATTTTCCCTTTCTAAGTGTTCATCTAATCTATTCAAAGATCACATATATACAAAAACAATTTAAATTATAATATATAATTAATATATAATATTCTTGATAATTGTCAATTATATATTATAATTTTTTGTTAAAAAATGTAACAGTTACGTAACAGAAAAAAATTATAAATAAAATTACTTATTTTTTAATTTTATTTATATGAATAAAAATATTATTAATTCACCTGTTAATAATGAGAAAAACTCATTAGAACAAAAATGTAATTCCAGTCTATATTTAGCTAGACACTTAACTCTTGATTATTATAACTGTGATTCTAATATATTACATAATATTGATTTATTAGAAAAGACTTTAATTGATTCTGCTAAAGCTATATGAGCAACAATTATAAATTCAAACTTTCATAGATATGATCCTCAATGAGTTAGTTGAGTTGTTGTATTAAGTGAGTCTCATTTTACAATTCATACTCGGCCTGAACACTCTTATGCTGCTATAGATATGTTTGCCTGTTGAGATATGCAATTTGAAAAAGGTATAGAGCTCTTAACTGAAGTATTTAAATCAAATAGAGTTGAACTTGTCACTGATTTAAAAAGATGACTTGCTACTGATTTTGATTGAAAAGCAGATAAAAAAGTTGTATTAACTGAAAAAGAAAATAATTGGGAAAAACAATTCAATGAAAGTGATGCTTGGTGAATAGCTTCTAGTGTTGATATTTATAGTTGTGATCCTGGTAGTATAAGAGATGCAGAGTGAATAAAAACTTATGTAAGAGAGCTTTGTGATTTAATACAAATGAAAACTTTCTGAGATACTGAAGTTGTTCATTTTTGAGAAGATGAGAAAGTAGCTTGATTCAGTATGACTCAATTAATTGAAACCTCTTTAATAAGCTGACACTTTGCTAATGCTACAAATGTAGCTTACTTAGATATATTTAGTTGTAAATACTATAATCCCCAAGAAGTAGCTGATTTTACAGTTAGATACTTCAAATGAAAATATTATAAACTTAACATAAATATGAGAGATGATAAATAACAAACTAAAAAATACCTGACTTATAGAAAATAGTCGGTTTTCAGAAAAAGATACTTTTTGGCCTGGTATTTCCCTATCCTTAAAAGTAAAAAAAATATTACTTGAACAAAAAACAAAATTTCAAGATATATTAATTTTTGAATCTGAATCTTTTTGAAATGTACTTGTTTTAGATTGAGTAATTCAGCTTACACAAAGAGATGAAGCTGCTTATCAAGAGATGCTAGCCCACCTCCCTCTTTTTAACCATCTATGTCCTGAAAGAGTTTTAATTATTGGTTGAGGTGATTTATGAATTTTGAGAGAAGTAGTAAAACATAATACTATAAGAGAGGCTGTCTTATGTGAAATAGATGAAGTAGTAGTAAATGCTTCAAAACAATTTTTTCCAGAAATTTCTGCTAATATTGATGAAACAAAAACAAAAATACTTATCTGAGATTGAGCTAATTATCTACAACATAATAAAGATAAGTTTGATGTAATAATAGTTGATTCTTCAGATCCTATTTGACCTGCTGATTCATTATTTACAAAAGAGTTCTATGAATCAGTTAAAGCAAACCTAAGTCCTGGATGAGTTGTTGCTATTCAATGAGAATCTTTATTCCTACACAAAGATGTTACATCAAAACTAAAGCAAACTATGAAAGGCTTATTCAATTTTGCTGATTACTCTCAAGTACATGTTCCAACTTACCCATGATGAAATATTTGATTACTTGTATGCTCTGATATTCATGATATAAAATCCCCTGTTAGAAAACCTAGTAAAGATATGCAAAAATCTCTAAAATACTATTCTAAAGATATACATAAAGCTAGTTTTGTATTACCTGAAAATTTTAAGCTATAAAAAAACACTAAATTTTTTAATTTAGTGTTACTTCTTCTGATTCAAATATACTTTCACCATCATTATTTCCTTCATAATCATCTTTTATTTCTTTTATAAGATCTTCACAACATTTTTTAAAACTATCACAAGCATTACAAATATCATTTTCTGGCATTACTACATACTTATATTCTCAAGTATC
Organism: uncultured Candidatus Peribacteria bacterium; assembly: GCA_964344895.1. Taxonomy (GTDB): domain Bacteria; phylum Patescibacteriota; class Gracilibacteria; order BD1-5; family UBA6164; genus UBA6164. Next base: position 11,662 of record CAYFPB010000034.1, read on the forward strand.
TTCTATTCATATACAATTTGCAGTCCATCAAAAACTATCTTCATATCATTCACAAGGGTATTTATTTGTCATAAGTTATTATTATTATTAATTTACTATATTATATAGAAAAATATTTTTTAGTCAATAATAATA
>CAYFPB010000035.1:0-11645 GCA_964344895.1 uncultured Candidatus Peribacteria bacterium
ATTTTTTATAGTAGCTATTTTTCCAGATACACAAAATTTTTTACAGACTCTAAAAGAAATTGTTAGTAATTGAGCTATTATTAATAAGAAAAATAAAGTGGAGCAAGTACATTTATTTAATGAATATCATAAAGCTGCTAGTTATGCTAGAGAATTACATTATGATAGAAATAAGTATAATAAAAAAGCTCCTGATGATATAAATGATATTGATGAAAATAATTGGGAAAAACTTTCATTAGGTAGATCATGGTATCATCAAAATACTTCAGAATTCTTTGAGTTTAATATAAAATTTATATCAAAAGACTGACATAGTGAAGTTATATATAACTCGGATTGAGATATAGTTAACGATATAAAAGATATTTGAACTTATAATTTTTTTCACCCTGTTCTTGAGGATGATAAACACTTTAAATATGATATATTACCGTACTATGAATGGTGAAATTGAATTAATGATGATACAAATATAATAAATAGATATTTATGATTTTAATTTTTAAAAATTAAATATGACTTTAAAGTTTTTTAATCATTATGTAATAATAAATTTATTTTATATAATTATAGCATTATTTTTTTCTATATTAATTTATAAATTAGAAAATTTAGGAAGTATTAATCTAATTTTTTCTTCATTGTATTGATGAGTTACTTGATTCTTACTAAGACCTTTTATTGGTTTATTAAATATTGGTTTACTAATAATTTGTATATTTATTCTTAATTTAATTATAACATATATTTATTCTTATATATTATTTAATAAAGATTTAAAAAAAATTTACATAATAACATTATTATTCTCTATTATTACAAGTTTTTTCTGATATATACTATTTTGAGTAATGCTTTCTGCTTAAATATTTCTACTATCAAAAATATTTAAATTTAAAAAATAATACAAGAGAGGAAAAATTAATTTTCCTCTTCCTCTCACATAAGAACTGTTATGTGAGTATCAGACTCAACCTGAGTACTAGTTGATAGTTATAAATATGATAGTTTTTGAAATCTAGTTTGAGAATATACTTCTGCTATTGGAAATACTAGATTGTTTACTGGTAGAGAGTTTGATGTGGAGACTGGATTGTATTATAATAGGGCTAGGTATTATGCTCCTGAACTTTGAAGGTTTATTAGTAGGGATCCGATTGATGTTGGGGATGATGTTAGTCTTTATAGGTATGTAGGTAATAATCCTTTGATTTTTAGTGATCCTATGGGGATGGAAAAAGTTTTAGTAGTATGATTTACAGGGAAGCAGCATTGATATATATGAAAAAATTTTTATTGATGAGATAAAACAGAACATCTAGTATGAAGAGTTGTACCTTGAAAATATGTAGATAGTTGAATTTCAGATATAATTGAAAAGCTTAATAAAGAAAAATGATATGATACAATGTTATATTATAGTGATCATTGAGATAGTACATGAATAAAACCAGCATTAAACAATATAAAAGAAAATAGAAATAAGTATGATAAACTAGTTATAATATGACATAGTTTATGATGAGATAATGCAGTTGTATTATCAAATTATTTAGATAAAGAAGAAATAGGTATTGATTTATTAATAACTATGGATATAAAATCTATTTTTGAAAATGATACAATTAGACCTAATGTTAAAGAGGCTATTAATTATTATCAAACTAATAATTTTTTAACTTGAGAAGATTTAGAAAAATCATTTTTTAATAATAATACAAATATTAAAAATATAAAATTAAACAATTTTAATTGAAAAAAAATAACTCATAAAAATATTGATAATAATTTAGTTGATAAAGTTTATAATTTAATTACAAAATAATGAAAAAAATATATATACTTATGTTTATATTTATTATTTTTATATCTATTACGTTATTTCAAATTTTTAATATATATATTTCTGAATTTGTTTGATTACCTGAAGGTGTTACTCAAGAAGATTATGAAAAACATAAAATTATTGAAATAATAGTTTTAAACTGAAGTATTTTAGCTGTAATATCGATCGTTTTTTTATTTATAAAATGAAAGAATATATAATTATAATATTAACTCCCACTATCACATAAGAACTATTATGTGAGTGTCAGACATCAACTGAATACTAGTTGATAGTTACAAATATGATAGTTTTTGAAATATAGTTGATTTTGAATCAACTATTTGAAATACTAGATTGTATACTGGTAGAGAGTTTGATGTTGATACTGGGTTGTATTATAATAGAGCTAGGTATTATTCACCAGAACTTTGAAGGTTTATATCTAGGGATCCGATTGATGTTGGGGATGATGTGAATTTGTATAGGTATGTTGGGAATGGGCCGGTGAAGTATGTGGATTTGATGGGTACTGAGAAGGCTAGTATCGCTTATAAAGAAACACAATATACCCTTCAATATTACTTGAATTTAAAATGAAAAACTTGAAATAAAAGATACAGGAGTCTTTATATGCAAACAGTTGAACTAACTGATATGGAATATCATTTTTATAAAAATGATTTTAATAATATATTTGATCTATATCAATTAAGGAAAAATAAAGATTTAGCTTTTAATAATGACCAATATAAACAAATAGTTAAAAATATTGAATGAACAGATGTTTATAAAAGACTATTTAAAGAAAATTGAGAAAAACATTCAGAAATTTTTAATAAGTATTGATGGAATTCACAAAATAATATCGTTACAGATGCTATAAGACACTCTTATTTTAATGCATTAAATGCAAAGTATTTTTGAAAGCATAATGCGAAAAAAATTTGAGATTATCATGAGGAATATAATGGAAATATATGAGGAACAGCTGTAATTGATCTTTACAATAATTCTGTTTGAAGATCTATATGATATAAAAATAAAGACAAAAGTGATGAAGAAATACTATATATTATTTTGAATAACTTTGATTCATTAATATATTGAGATTTTAATAAAGAAAACTGAACTTGGAAATGAAATAAAAGATATAATGAAGTAATTAAAAATTTAAATAAAGACCTTATTCGTTAACTAAAAAGTTATGAAACAAAATAAAATTAAATTAACTATTATTATTCTACTTATATCTATATGATTATTTATATTAAATTATAAAATTTTATATATTAGTAATAATTTTAATAAACCTCCAAGTAAGGATTTATTTATTGAAATTAGTTGAAAAAAAATATTTTTATTTGATAACAAAGAAAAAGTAGAAAAAATAAAAAATAATTTAGATAATAAAAATATTGAGTTATTAACTACCTTTCAAAATAATTTATCTACAAAACAAAGTATTAAATATAATAATAAAGAACTAATTAAAATATCATTAAAATATACTTTTGATAATTATAATTTATCATCTGAATTATATAAAACGAAATTAAAGCAACTACAAGAATCTTTTTGATCACCTATATATAGTATTATTCCGGAATGATCAATATCTGTATATAAGAAATCTCATTTTTGGTTTACTTGAACAAATGTAATTGAATTATCTTACTTAAGAAATGATAGTATTATTCATAATCCAAATGTAACTTTTGAAGTTAGTATTAAATTATTTGATATAAGAGAAGAAGACTTAAGACAACAAGATAAAATATGTTCAACTTTAAATTGTAATGAGTATTTACCATTTATTTTTATTAAAAAATAAATATATAGAGATAATATCTAATTGATTAGAGAATAAAAATAAAAGTGATGATGAAATATTAAATATTATTATAAATAATAAAGATTCTTTGCTTTATTGAACTTTTAATAATGATTGAAGCTGGAATGGAAATAAAAGATATAATAATATATTAAAGAAATTAGAAAAAGATCTTATTTATTAATTATTAAAAATGAAAAAATTAATTATACTCTTAATTACTATACTAATCATTTTTATTTATATATTAATCAATTATAAAGTAATCTATGTTAGTAATAATTATAATAAAAAAATTAGCAATGAATTATATATTACTATTGATTGAGAAAAATTATATTTATATGAATTTGATAAAAAAGCATATAATTTAATGAACAAAATTAATAATATTGATGATAATTTTTCATTATATGCAACATATACTAGAAAATTAACTGAAAGACAAAGAAAAATATTTGATAAAGAAGAATTAACAAAAATTTCATTACACTATGAATATAAAAATGCTAATAATGCAGAAAAACTATATAATAAATATATAAATGAATTAATTAATGATTTTTGAAAACCAACTTATATTAATTCTAATAAATATGCTAAATATGATGAGTATATTTGGATAAAATGAAATAATGTTTTAAAATTAGATTTAAATAATTATGATAATGAGAGTGCTCTAATAACAAATTATCCTTATCAGGTATATCTGTGATTATGAGATTTAAGAGAAGAAGAAAAAATAGATTTTTATTGAATTCATTATAGAGATTATATTTGTTTAAGTTTACCTTGTAATGATTATATACCATTTATTTTTATTAACAGAAATAAAGAGGAAAACTAGTTTTCCTCTTTCTCTCACATAAGAACTGTTATGTGAGTATCTGACAGCAACTGAATACTAGTTGATAATTATGAATATGATAGTTTCTGAAACTTAGTTTCAGAATATACTTCTGCTATTTGAAATACTAGATTGTATACTGGTAGAGAGTATAATGTTGATACTGGGTTGTATTATAATAGGGCTAGGTATTATTTACCAGAACTTTGAAGATTTATTAGTAGGGATCCGATTGATGTTGGGGATGATGTGAATTTGTATAGGTATGTTGGGAATAATGGGGTGAAGTTTGTTGATTTGATGGGAATGGAGAAAAGTTTGATATTTTTATGAGAAGATTATAAGTGAACAAGTTTAATAAGAACTGCTTTAAAATATCAGTATAATAGACTTATTAAAGAATGAATTAAACCTAAAAATATTATAATTATTGATGAGTGAGAGATTACTACAAATATTATAAATGAAGAACTAAGTAAAAATATATGAAATATAAATGAGATAATTATTATTTCTCATTGATGAAAAGATTGAATTGGAATAGAGAAAAATTGAATTAGAGAAATAAATAAAAATAATATTAATGAAATTAATAATATTAATCCTAATGGTAAAACAGATACTGAAGTAACTTTAATTTCTTGTAATACTTGATATTGAAATGAAAGTATATGACAAGATTTAAGTAATCAATTATGAGTTAATGTTGTTGCTCCAAGTAATTATGTCTATGTTAATTCAAGACCAAAATTGACTGATAAGACTTCAGATTTAGTAATCTGATCTATTGTATATTCTTGATTAAGCATATTTAAAGATAATTGAGAGCCAAGTTTATTGTTTTGATTTTGAGAGCGGAAAAATTTAAAACCTAATTATTAAAAAATGAATAACTTAAAAAGTATTAAATATTTAATAATAAATATAGTTTTTATTATTGTTGCTTTACTATACTTTAATAACTTGATAATAATTATATTTGATATATTACTTAATAATTTTGAATTAGTAGATAATTTATATATTCAATTTCTAATACTAGTTTTTATTTTATTTATATTGCCTATATTGATTTCATTAATTAAATTATTCTTTTATAAAAAATATAATATAGAGTATTGACCTTTATTTATGTTTTATAATATATGTATGATATTATTTATTATACCAATATTACAATTAATATTTAAATCATTAATATAATTATAAGAACATATAACTTTGATTTGATAATATAATCTCCCTAAGAAACTTTATTATTAATTAATATAAAGTCTTTCCCTCACATAAGAATTGTTATTACAGTCTCAAAAATAAACTACAAAAAATATCTAAATCACATGATTTAGATATTTTTTTAAAATTTATAATCCAAAAAATCTTTATTTCAATTAAGAAAAGATAGTATATCCATACTTTTTTTTCATTCAAGCTTAACCTGTTTTAATAAAAGTAATTTATTATCACTACATTGAATTCAAATATTTTTTTTGTCTAATTTTATTACACTTCAAATATTATTTTCACTAGGATTTTCTATCAAACTACAATCCTCAATATTTAATTTTTTTCAATTATAAAAAGTATAAATCCCAGGCCAAGGGAAGTAAGCTTTATATTTGTTGTAGATATCATTTGGAGAATCTTTTGAGAAAAAAACTTCTCAATCAGTTTTAGATATTTTTGAACAATAAGTTGCCTTAGAATCATCCTGTTTTTGTCAAACAATAGATTTGTCTATAATGTTTTTTAGTGTATTTATAAGCAACTCTGGTCACAAAACTTCAAATTTTTTAAATATATCTGGAGTCTTGTCTAGTTTGTCTATGTTGACTATTTTTGTGTCTAGAATATCTCATTCATCCATTCATTCTGACATATACATAATAGTTAATCCAGTTTGAGAGTCTCAGTTTTTTATAGATTCTTGAATAGGACTAGCTCATCTATAATTTGGAAGAATTGATCAGTGAATATTGATACATCCATACTTAGGAGCTTCTAAAACTTCTTTTGGTACAATCTTTCAATATGCTACAACAACTATGAAATCAAATCATTCTAATTCTTTAAAAAAATCTGTATTGTTTTTTAGTTTTTCAGGCTGTAATACTTTTATATTTTTTTCAAGAGCTAAAGATTTTACAGGAGTTGGGACTAGTTCTTTTTTTCTTCAAATAGGCTTATCAGGTTGAGAGACAATTAGCTTAACATCAGTCCCCCCCTCTAACTCCCCCCTAGCAGGGGGAGAATAATTCAATATACCATTTAAAATATTTCTAGAAAAATCTCAAGTTCAAAAAAATGCTATTTTCATAAAGTTTTATTATTTTTTAAAATTATTACTTCTACTATTTTATTTATAAATACAACTACAGCAACAATTATAAAAAAAACTATAATTTTTCAAGTTCTATCTAAAAATAAAGCTGTAAGTCAGAACAAAAATGATAGGGAATATACAAGTCATAAAACTTGTTTCTTTTTTAATCAAATATCTAGTAGTCTGTGATGCAGGTGAGAGAAATCTCATTGTAAGGGGTTTTTATTGTTGAGAATTCTTTTGATTATTACATATATGGCATCAACAGCATATATTCAGAATACAACTAAAACTGTGGCTATTTTTCCTCAGGCTATTATAGCAAGGGTAGCTAACATAAAACCTAAAAACATGGTACCTGAGTCTCACATAAGTATTTTTTCTCTTATATCAAACCACCAAAAGGGAATTATTATTCAAACAAGAATTATACTAATTCACATGATAAATTCAGCATTTTGGATTCATCATGCATAATCATCTCTTGCAAAAAGTATTATTCAAAGGAAAAATAGTATTAAAAAAGAAATGGCTGATAGTCATGAAGTGTTTCCTTGTATTCAATCACTCCAGTTAAGTGCATTGAATATAAAAACATACCAAAGTATGGTAAAAAATAGAGGTATTAAGTATATTGTATAGTTAAAGATTTCTATAAAGTGAGTTTCTAGGTTTACTATTCAACCAAATATATTACTGATATATCATATTTTAATAGATGTAATTCATATTATTGCTCATATAATTATTTGAAATATAAGTCTTACTTTTGCACTTACATTTAGCATGTCATCTAAAAAACTAATACATGTTATAAAAAATCAGAATACCCAGATAAGTCAGAGTTTATAATTGTAATCTATGAAGAAAAAACTAATTAAAAAAAAGCTTATAAAAAACACTATTCACATAGAATAAGGTATAGGATCTCTTTTTAATCAGTATTTTTTAGGATTGTCTAATATATTGTACTTATAAAATAGCCTTTTAAATAAAAAGATTAATAATAAAGATAATACAGAAGACAACAGAAATATAAATAAATAACTTAATATCATATATTATTATATTTACTAGTATTTTAAAAAATTAATTTAATATATAAAACTCAAAAATGGTAAATTTTCTTAACATTTCATTTCACAAATAAAATCTAAAAATTTTATAAAACTCACTTCGTTCAAACAGTTATAAAATTTTTGATTTTAAATTGCTCATTACATTAAAAATTAAACATTTTTTCTATTTTAATATTAAATTAATTTTAAATATTTAAAATTGTTCATTTAATTTTAATTTGCTTTGATAAAACATTCTACTAGAGTTTACTCAAAATCTTTGGGCAGCAATTCTGTCTATTCACATACCAAATGCAAAACCAGAATATTTTTCAGGATCAATTCAAGCTCAAGAAAGTACTTTTGGATGAACCATTCATGCTCATAGAAGTTCTACCCATCATGTAGCAGAACACATTTTACAATTTCCAGATTTAGTTTGACCAGTACCTTTACATAATTGACAGCTAATGTCTATTTCAGCACTTGGCTCTGTAAAAGGGAAAATACTAGGTCTAAATCTAAGTTTTGTTTCCTCTCATAGAAGTTTTTTCATTACAGTGTCTAGTGTCCATTTTAGGTCACCAAAAGTAACTCATTCTCAAACAACAAGTCATTCTAATTGGTAAAAATTACATGTATGTCTAGCATCTTCTTGTTCATATCTAAAAACTCTACCAGGAACAATTATTTTTATAGGTAGTTCTCATTTTAGCATAGTTCTAATTTGTACAGGGCTTGTGTGAGTTCTAAGTAAGTTTTTTTCTCATGTTTCTTTATCATGGTTTATTTCATCACTTATCCAAAAAGTATCCCATACATCACGAGCTGGATGATTATCTGGAATATTTAGTTTATCAAAGTTTAACTCTTCTGTTTCTACTTGAGGACCATCTTCTACTTTAAAACCAAGAGATATAAAAATCTCTTCTAGTAAGTTTGAAGTAATACTGATAGGATGTTTGTGTCCAAGATCTTTAGAAGGAAAGCTAGCTGTAACATCTATAGCCTCTTCAGTTTCTATATTTTCATATTTTTTATCTTCTAATTCTACTAGTTTTAATTCTACTTGTTCAGTTATAAATACTTTTAGTCTATTAGCTTCAGGACCTACAACTTTTTTATCATCATTACTTAGGTCTTTTATACCTTTTAATATATCTTGAAGTTTTCATTTTTTACCTAAAAAATCTTTCTGTAATTGTTCTAAATCTTCTTTATTATCTATTTTTGTAAGAGCTTCAGAAAATCAATTCTTTAATTGCTTTAATTTTTCTAACATAAAAATCATTATAAAATATTTAAAATTTAGCTTATTATACAAAAAAATAAAATAAATCAAAAAAAAATATAAAAATTTGCAATTTTTAAAAATTATAATATAATTAGTACTAACTCATATACATGGTGAGGGAAAAAGAAAAAAGAGAGATCCTTAGTCTCTCTTTTTTCTTGCCTTCTTTTTAGAATTACTTTTAGTAATACTGAAGGCAAAAATATATCCCTTCTTTTTGAAGGATAGATATATTCTCATTTACATGGTAGTTAGGAAATAAAATATACTTCCTAAAGGAAAAGCTTCCCATAGGAAGCCAGGATAGTATACATATATCAATAATAAAATCAAATTAAAAGTATATAAAAAGAGTATATTGATAAAAATTAAGATATCTATTTGCAAAAACTACTTTAGTATATATAATAAATGAAATTAGTTTAGATAAAAAAGAGAAAAAATATGTTTATACACTTACACAATCATTCACACTATTCTATACTTGAATGATTACCAAAACCAAAAGATTATGTTGCAAAAGCTAAAGAATTAGGGATGAGTGCTGTCGCTTTAACTGATACTTCAAATGTTCATGGTTGTCACGAGTTTTATAAAGAAGCAAAATGAGCTTGAATTACACCAATACTTTGAACAGAAATATATGTAGAATCAAGTCTAGATCCAAATATAAATCATAAATTAGTACTACTAGCTAAAAGTTTAACTTGATATAGAACTATTATATCTTTGACATCAAAAGCAAGTTTGGAGAGTGAAGGATGATTAGCAAAAGTAAAATTTGAAGATATAATAGAATTAAAAAAAGAGAAAAAGGATTTAGAAATAGTATGTTTATCTTGACCTATATGATGAGAAATACCTTATTATATACTATCTTGAAAAACTGATGAAGAAATAGTTGCTAGAATAAAAGAGTACCAAGAATTATTTTGAGAAGAAAACTATTATTTGGAACTATTATATCATGAGGATATACCAAAGCAAAAACTAGTTACAGATAAGTTAATAGAAATAAATAAAAACTATAGTATACCAGTTGTAGCTGCAAATAACTGTTTTTACATAGATAGGGAAGATAAAAAAACTCAAGATGTAATCAAAGCTCTATGAACATGACATGAGCTAGAAAATCCAGATAGACCAACACTAGTAAATGGGGACTATTCATTTTTGGATACTCAAGATATGCAAACTATGTTTTGATTTTTACCAGAAGCTATAAAAAATACTGAAAAAATAGCATCAATGGTAAATATTGAAATAGAAACAGGGGGAATACTGATTCCAACATTTGAATTGCCAGATGAACATCAAAAGATATATGAAGAAGCTCTAGAAGTAGAAAAAGAAGAATATTATAAAGAAACAAGTAATAAAAAACCAGAAGATCATATAAAAAAATTAACATCAGATGAATGGTATCTAAGATACCTATCTTTTGCTTGACTTAATTGGAGATACAAAGAAACAATTCCAAGAGAAATAATATTTAAACTAGTACAAAAACTAGATAGACCAAGTCTTGATAAAAAACTAACAGAAACAACACCAGAAGAATTAAAAGAACTATCTTTAACTTATTATTCAGATGAAAAAAAGGAAATTTTAAAAGATTTCTCTCAAGATATTCAGGATAAAATAGAAAGACTAGAGTATGAACTAGTAGTAGTACATGAAATGTGATTTGATGCATACTTTTTGATAGTAGCAGATTATATAAACTGGGCAAGAGACAATGATATCCCAGTATGACCAGGTAGGTGATCAGCAGCTTGATCTTTAATGGCATTTTTATCATGAATAACTGATATAGACCCCCTTCCATATAGCTTGCTTTTTGAAAGATTTTTGAATCCAGCCAGAGTATCGATGCCAGATATCGATACAGATTTTGCCGATACAGAAAGAGATAGAGTAATAAAATACTGTAGTGAAAAATATTGATCAGACAAGGTAGTAAATATTTGTACTTTTGGTACTTTTGCAGCAAGAGCTGCTGTAAAAGATGTATGAAGAGTTTATGGAATACCATTTGCTGAAATGAATGATTTAGCAAAATTAATTCCAGAAAAACCTGGTACAAAACTAGCTAAGGCACTAGAAGAATCAGTAGAGTTTAATGATGCATATAACAATAATCCAAAATATAAAGAAATAATAGATAATGCACTAAAAATAGAGTGAAATGTTAGACAATTATGAGTTCATGCTTGTGCTGTTATCATTGCACCAGAATCGATGACTCAGTTTACAGCTCTTCAACATCCTCCAAAAGATCCAGAAGCAGTTGTAACCCAATACTCAGCCTATCCTCTAGAGGACTTAGGTCTTTTAAAAATGGACTTCTTATGACTTAGAAACTTAACTGTTATAAAAAGAGCACAAAAAATTATAAAAGCAAATAAAGGGGATGAAGTAGATATACTATGAGTAGATTTAAATGATCAGAAAGTATTTG
>CAYFPB010000036.1:0-11634 GCA_964344895.1 uncultured Candidatus Peribacteria bacterium
CAAACTTCATCAATCTGAATCTCAATCATTTTTCATAACTAAAGTCCACCCTCATTAATCTCTTGTCATATCACAATATACTTCAAATCATGTTCCATTAGCCTCTGGATCTATTGTATAGACTCAATCCAAACTTCTTCAAGCATTTTTATGATCTAAACATGAAGTTTTTGTTGATAGACTTGTAAAGTCATTATTTCTTACCCATATTGTTCAAGATTCTGACCAACATGTTCAATGTAAACAAAGTCATGGCCAAGAAGTTCAAGTACTTTGAGTTCAAATTAACATATGTAAATAATTCTCTGATCAAGACCATCAGTAATGATCATTTCATCATGGCCGTACTCTAGCTGTATTAATTAAACCAGTTTTAAGATTTTTTATTTTTACATTTGATGTAATCCAATTTTGCATTGAAGAACTACTATGTAAATTTGCTCTTAAATAATAATCCCATACACTTGGTATTGTTATATTTGAATATCACTTAATAGTTTGAGTATTTGAAACAACTAATACTTCATTTGCTCATATAGATTCTATTTGAGATTTACTCATATTAGAATCAATATTTAATTTATTTGTATTATCATTTCAAATTAAAGATAAGCTTTCAATAGAGTTTCAACTTGTATTAAGGCTTCTAAATAAATTACTACTACTTACAGTAGAAATAAGAGTCCATCCTCATCCATCTGTTGTCATATCACAATATACTTCAAATGCAGGATTTGAATCTGGTTTTATCCAATATACTCCATCTCAATTATTTCATAAACTAGTTAATATATCCTTACAAGATTGACCTGGAAAACTTTGAGTTCCTACAGGCAATTTTGAATTTATCTCATTTATCATTGTATCCACTTCTGTTTTTGTATAACTATTTACTATCTTATCATTAACACTCTGATACCACCCCGCACCAATACTATCTCAAGTACTTATTGTTTGTGTTGTTACTGAGATTATATTAGCTGCATACACTACTCAAAATAGAGTAATTCAAAAAACCAGTGCTCATACAAATGATTTTTGGATCGTTTTTTTCATATTAATTTTTATGTTATGTAATATTATATCACACTTACTCACTATCGTTCACTTCCCCTTGTCAGGGGAAAAAACTAGTGGAATTAATTTAGGGGGATTATTTACTAATTGCTATCCAATTAATCCAATTATAAAAAAAAAAAAAAACGCAAATCTTTTTTTGATTTTTACCACTTTTTCTTTTACAATCGGACTGAAGTCACGGGGTTTTATACCCAACATTGGAAGTAAAAAAAGTTTAGCAAATGCTAAACTTTTTATCTAACCCAAAGGTTAGTTCAAGGATTATCAGTATTACCTGAAACTGAAGAACTATAGCAATGATTACATTCTCAATTTGAATATGCTAATTGATAACATGAATTATAATTATTATAAATACAACTTTTTATATCAAAAATTGGCTTTTTTAGAATTTTTGTGATAAAATAATACAAATTATATTAATAATATTTAAAAAACTATGTTTGATCCATCAAAACTAGACTTAGATTTAAATGAAAACAATAATTCAGAGAAAAAACAAAACACTGAAGAAAAACAAGAATCAGTACAAAAAGAAACTACTCAAAAAGTAGAAGAAAGTACTGATGTTTTAGATTCAATATCTATTGATGAAGAAAATAAAAATATTTCTAAACAAAATGATGACAACACTGTAGGGGCAGACCTTGTGTCTGCCAAAGATGAAGAAAAAACAAACTCTGAATCAACTGAAGAAAAAAAGGAAGAAACAAAGGATAATAAAGAAAAAACTGAAGAAACTGTAGTTAATGAAGTGAAAGAAGAAACAGTAGAAATAGAAAAAGAGGAAGATTCTCAAGAAGCTAATACTCAAATAGAAGAAAATAAAACAGTTTTTGATATAAACTTAGTTTCCCTTGATATACTATTAAAAATACTAGTTAAGTATGAATATGACTTTGCAGTATTTGAACCAAATGATGATTGAGTGAAAGCAACATTTTCAAAAGATAAAGTGGTAGCTGATACAAAATATATCAAATACCCTACTTATACAAATATATTATTAAAAGCAAAAGCATTAACTAAGTTAACAATTGAAGAAACAGAACAAGAACAAGAAGGAGCTTGAGAGACAATAGTAAACAGTAAAGCAATAAAAGTATTAACAAAAGTTGTGCCAAGTGATAGTGGACCAAAACTATTTATAAAAACAAAAGAAATACAAAAAAAAGTAGTAAAAAAACAAGCAACCCAAACATCAGCTAATCAAATATTAGGTTTTCTATGAGCTCTTGCTTTTATAGCTCTTGTAATAGGATGAGGATTCTTAGCATTTGTAGTAATGAATGCTAAAACAGTAGAAGATGTAAAATTTTTCCAATCACTTTGAATAAGCTTGAATGATATTAATAACTTTATATCTCAAGCAGTATCAATAATATTTTCTATATTAGTATTTATAGAAACTATATTCTTAATCACTATCCTATTTAAATTTTCTCTTACAAAAAAAGAATTCAAGCAAAAAAAGATAAGATATGGAATCATTTCAGCAATAATATTTATTGTTACATTCTCAACAGCTTCAACTTGGATGCTAATAGATCAAAAAATTAGAAATCTACCAAACTGGCAAGCAGAATCTCAATGAGAGTTGATACTATATGATAATTCAAAATTAATAAGTGATGAATTTAATGAAATCTGATCTGAAATAACAGATACAACTGAACTTATATGACCAGTAACTATCAAATTTGACCTAGAAAATTATAAAACACGCCAAGAAAGAAAATGATTTATAATAAAAAAATATATATGGAATTTTTGAGTAAAAGATGATATAATTGAAACACCAACAGATACAATAATACATAGCTTTGATAAAAAAGGTATTTATGAAATATCTCTAACAACAATAAAAGCAGATCCAAGTTGAGAAATAGTAGAAGAACTAGTTACTTGAATTCCAAATATAAATATATCAAATGTAGTTGAAGTAGAAGAAATATTATTAAATAGTTGAGGTAAACTTGTAAATTTTGATGCTAGTAGTATTAGTAATCAAGGAAAAATAGAATGGTATTATATGGATGACTTAAGTAAACCAGTATGGAAATGAGAAACATTTAAACCATGAAAACCTATTTTTGAAGAAACTCTAATATGAATGTACATAAGAGCAGATTGAAAAAAGGATGAAACAATTGATAAAATATTTGTAATTACAGCAGAAGAAGAGACAAGCCTTGACTGAGAAATAAAATTCTCAAGAGGAATAATAAATGACCTAGAATTTGAATTATGGGTTGATAATCTAGATAATGACTTTGGGCAATGATATATTGAAAAATTTAAGTGGTATATATGAGATAAAGAAATAACTAAAGACTGAAATATAAATGATCCAAGTGAATCTAGTAAAATAAAACATAGTTTTAAAAATTATTGAGAACAAGAAGTAAGAGTAGTACTTACTAACTCATCTTGAAAAACAAAAGAATTAAAAACAATAATTGAAATTCCTAAATTACTAAAACTAGATAGAAAACTTAGAATTACTAATGATTGAAAAGTAGTAGAAAATTATAATTATAATACTAACCTTTCAGAATATTATTTAAATGAAATAAGTATTCCAACTAAGTTAAATTTTAATGCAAGATTTGTAAAACCTAATGATCCATTATATAGCCTAAAAAATGTAACTTGGGATATTAATTCTGACTGAGATATAGATAAAGAATGAAAAACGTTTATTTATGAATTAAATAAAGAAGGTAATCACAGCTTAACAGTAAATTATGAATTTATTCATATAAAAAAATCTAATGATACAATAAAAATATCAGAACAAATATTTATTGAATGAGTAAAAAAGGAAGCTATCATTGATTTTGTTATTAAAAAAGATAGTAATTATGTACCAGTAATTGTTGGTTTTGATGCTTCAAAAAGTCAAGTAAAGGATGAAAATATAGAAAAATTTATTTGGGATTATTGAGATGGTGAAACAGAAGTAAGAGATGCAGTTGTAAAATGACATAGATATACAAGCCCTTGAAACTATGAAGTAGTATTAAAAGTTATAACTACTACTTGAAAAACTTATACTACAAGTAAAAAGCTTATATTAAAACCTAAACCTCAAGATGCTCAAATAAATGTTAGTATGAAAACAGCTCCTGTATGACAAGCTATAGATTTCTCTTCTGATAAATCAGAATGACAAATCATATGATACTTTTGGGAGTTTGGTGATTGAAAAACAACTACTGATCCAAATCCAACCTATACTTATAAAAAACCTTGAAAGTATACAGTAAAACTTACACTAGATTTTGCTAATAAAAGTATTGAAACTGATACTATGGAAATAGTTATTGAATAATTAAAAAGAACTAATAAGAAATTATTAGTTCTTTTTTTTCTCAGCTAAATCCTATTTGTTCCATATTGTACTTTAATACTTTTGACATAGTAAGTGCAAGTATTTTTTCTTCTCTAATACAATCTGTCAAAAATAACTCTATATCTTCTGTATAATCACTTATATGTATTCATGCTATTACTCCTCTGTTTATTCATTTAAACATTGCTTTTGTTTGTCATGATTCTCTGACTGGTGGGTTAAAAAATATCTTATCTCTCATTCTTTTATAATCAGATCATTTCCATATCAAGTTTTCTATTTTTACTGATACTGTTACAAGTGGTATAGAAAAATCTGGAGTGAAACAATTAATATCCTCTCTTAAAAAGCCTAGGCTTTCATAATATTTTTCTAGTATCTTTATCTCTTCATTAAGAGTTACTCATACTATATGTATTTTTTTATTATTTTTTATTGCTTCATAAAATAATTCTTCAAAAATTTCTAACTCATCTTTTGGAGAATATACATTTGAATACATTGCTGGTTTTTCTTTTACTTTTTTTAGTATTTCCTCATTTTTTCTTTTTTCTAATAAATCTGAAATATATATTACTTTGAGTCCGGACTCTAAGGAGTCCGGACTCAAATACTCAAATAAAAACCTATTGTCATATAGGTCAGTATTTTCAATATTTATTATTTTATCAGTTAAAACTTTTTTCATTATTTATTTTGAGATTCTAAAATTTTTTGTATTTCTCAAGGGGTTTTCATTTCTCTTCTTAGTTCTAATACTTTATCATTTCAATATTCTTCTTCCAATGCTTTTAACAAGTTATAACCTTTTTTTCAATTACTTAGACAGTCTAAACAATCTTTTTCTTTATTTGATTCTGCTCAAAATCATAAAAACTCTTCACTCATTTTTGTTTTATTAATTATTAAAACCCCTCTGCCTTTCAGGCATCTCCCCTTGTCAGGGGAGAAAAGTATGATCCCTCCCCTGACAAGGGGAGGTTAGGAGGGGTTATTTTTTTCCAGGATAAGTGTCGCTAAAAGCACATCAACAGTAATTTTGTCTATAAATTTTATGTTTTTTTGTATACTCTACACTCCTTTCAAATCATTTATTTTTTCTAAAAGCTATTTTTAAAAAATTTAATTTATTTTTTAATGAATAATCATCTCATATTTTAAATATCTTTTCTAAGCTTTTATGTGGAGAAATATTAAGAGTAGTTGTCCAATTTTCAATACCTAATTCTATAGCAAGTTCTGCTGTTTTTTTAAGTCTTAAATCATAACATTTAGTACACTTTTCTCATTTTTCTGGAGTATTTTCAAGTCATTTTATAGACTCTAAAAAGTTATCCACATCATAAGGTCACTCAATGTAATCAACTTTTTCTATTTTGCAAACTTTTTTAAACTCTTTTAATCTTTTATTGTATTCTTTTTTTGGTTGAATATTTGGGTCATACCAGAAACAGAGTATATCATACTCATCTTTTAAATCCATTATTGGTACAGTTGCATCAGGTCAACAACATATATGTAATAATAATTTTGGCTTTTGTTCAAGTATTTTTTTTACTGGTTTATATGACAACCTATGTATTCAAGTTATTTTTGATTTATCAGTTAAGTAATCTTTATGTTTTTTAGTTCCATATCATTTATGTTCTTCTATAGATAAATCTGGATATAACTCTGAATATGTATTCATTAATTTATCTCTAAATACTTTAGCTATAATACTAGCTGCTCATATTTCAGCAACTTTTCAATCTCATCATACTATAAAAATAGGATCTTTTTTTAATTCCTCAAAACTATAATTATCCTTTCAGTCTACTACAACTGAATCAATTAAATCATTATCTATTTTTCTTAATAGTTCAACTAAAGCTCTTCTCATAGCTTCTCTATTTGCTTGTTTGATATTTATTTCATCTATTACATAATTATCAACTACTCATACTCAGAAAAATATTTTTGGACTCCCCCTGCCTTCCAGGCATCCCCCTCCATGAGGGGGAACATCAATACTCATTTCTATTAATTCTTTATATAATTCTTCTCTTTTTTTCTCTGTTAACTTTTTTGAATCATTTATTTTTTTTATAAAATCCTTGCTTGGTTTGTTTTCAGGATTAAAACATAAAGCACAAGCAACAACACTTCAAAGCCAAGGACCTCTACCTGCTTCATCTATTCATATTTTTATTTTTTTCATTTTTTGACTTTTAAAATTAAGTATTTTAAGTATAATATAGAAAAATTATAAATATTCAATAAAAAATATAATAATGGACTATAAAATTTTTTGATGTAAGGTAAATAAATACTATACTGATAAATGGCTTAATTCTAAACAATTAGAGTGAAAAAAAGGTATTTTTATTGCCAGTTGTGTAGTAACAGATAATGCTAAAAGAAAATGGTTAAAATTTGTAAAAGATACTGCTAAAGAACTCCCCCCCTCTAACTCCCCCCTAGCAGGGGGAGAACCTCATAAGTTGTATATAAGCTGATGTTGAGCATTTAAAAAATGAAAAGCTCAGGATGATTTTTTTGAATTATATCCTGAAATTGAATACTTAAAAGACAGAATTGAAATCCTTTGAGAAGATCCTGAAACTCCCCCTGCTTCGCTTTCCCCCTCGATGAGGGGGACTAAGGGGGAGCTTAAAGATAAAGTAAAAAATATTTCCTGATTGTATACAAAAAAGTTTGTTTTAATACAATGATGATGTGATAGTTTTTGTACATATTGTCTAACTGTAAAAAAAAGATGAGCTCACTTTTCAAGAAAAAAAGAAGATATTTTAAAAGAAATACTTGATTTTGAAAAAATTTGATGAAAAGAGGTTGTATTAACTTGAATTAACTTGTCAGCTTGGTGACTTGATTCAACAAATGATGTTTGAAAATCTAGATTCGCCGAATTACTTGAATATATACTTGATAATACAAAAATCCATAGAATTAGAATTAGCTCTATGTGACCTGAGTTTATAAATGATGCGGTTTTAGAGTTATTTAAAAATACTAGAATATATCCCCACTTCCACTACTCTGTTCAATCATGATCTTCAAATGTTTTAAAATCTATGGCTAGACATTATGACTGAGAATATATAAAAAATCTTCTAATTAAAACTAAAAATATAAAAAGAAATGACTGAGTAGAAATAAGTCTGTGAGCTGATATAATAGTATGATTTCCTTGAGAAACAGATGATGATTTCAAAGATACATTAGATATAATAAAAAACTCTCCTATTAACAAAGTACACGCCTTCCCTTTTTCATGACATAAATTATGAGAAAATGTTGCAGCTTGAAGCTTCCCTAACCAAATAGATGATAAAACTAAAAAAGATAGGATGTGGCAAGTTATGGCTCTAGCTGATGAAATAAGAGATAACTTTATAGAAAATAATATATGAAAAACTCTAGAAGTTCTTATTGAGTCAGTCAAGGAAGAATCCATCCCCTCTCCATTACATTCCGAGGGACTTCCTTTACAAAAGGAAGAAACTAAGGAAAAAAAATTAAAATGGAAATGATGGACACAAAACTACATAGAAGCTGATAGTTCAAATTTTGAAATAGAAAGTTGAGAAATAAAAAGAAATTCCATAGTCTCTTGAAAACTTATCAAGTAAAAAAGGGATGCTATGCATCCCTTTTTCCTAAAGCATCAACTCAATGAAGAATAGCCCCTTCAGGCACTCCATGAATTTCAGCCAATGTAGACTCAAGTCTTCTGTTTTCTCCCCAAGCTTGTGCTGCATAGTAGTTGTTCGTCAGAACAACTCCATGATCTCCAGAAAACCATACATCACAATCCTGATAACAGTCAGGGTCAGTCAATACATCAATCATAGCTGCAAACTCTTCAGCTTCTGATATCAGCATATTTTCTGCACCAACCAGCTCATAAAGAGCTCCTGTCTTACCTGGGGTAAAAAGATTACCAAGTTCCATTAAACTTCTCCTTTTTCATTATTGTCAAAATTGACATTGTAAGTATAACTATTTTTAACTATTTGTCAAATGTTTTATATAATTTTAATTTTTTGAATAGTACTAGACTTATTTACTAAGTACTTATCCATAGAATTTTTACAAAATAAAATAAATATTTTGTGAGATTTTTTGTACCTAGATTTGGTAAAAAATCCATGAATAGCTTTTTGAATAAATGTTCCATTTTTAAAAATAGTAACTATTATTTTGATTATTTGAATTTTTTATTATTATATAAAAGAAGAAAAAATAAAAAATAGTAAATATATAGATATTTCTTTTGCTCTAATACTATCTTGAGCTATATGAAATGCTATAGAAAGAATAATTTATTCTGAAGTAACTGATTTCATATGAGTTAAATATTTCTCTGTATTTAACCTAGCTGACAGTTTTATTAGCATTTGAGCTATACTATATATTTATTGCTTATATAAATATAATAAATAAAGTTTCTCCCTTTTCTAAAGGGAGTACCCTGGAATACAATGGAAGGGGGAGGGATTAAATAATTTAATTATTAATAAAAACAATT
Organism: uncultured Candidatus Peribacteria bacterium; assembly: GCA_964344895.1. Lineage (GTDB taxonomy): Bacteria > Patescibacteriota > Gracilibacteria > BD1-5 > UBA6164 > UBA6164. The sequence goes on from CAYFPB010000036.1 coordinate 8,970, forward strand.
ATGAGTTTTGAACTGAAAAAAATATCGTTTACAGATGCTTTAATCAATTCTTTATGAAGTTTGATAGCATGAATAGTATGAAGTGTTGTTATACTTATAATTACATTTTTATTAAATGATTCTGTAAATATTCCAGCTACTTTTGATACATCTAAGGCATGACTTGAAACAAGTGCTATATTCCCTCTTATTCTTTCAATTATAACACTTATTTGAACAACTATAACTTTATATTTAACTTATAGAATATTAAATATAACAGCTGAGCATGTTTATAAAAAAAATATAATTATATCATGACAAATTGCATTTTTTGCTTTTATAGTATATCTTTTTATTACTCCTATATATATCTATGCATGATTAATTAATTATGAATACATTATGTATGTATTTCTACTACATACTACTTTAGTAATATTTTGAACTAATATAATTCTTGAAGTATTAAATAATTATAGACATATTTTAATATGAATATACTGAAGTTTTGTATGATTATTTTTAAGCTTATTTTTAACTTGATTAATATTTACTTCATTTAGTACCTGAACTGCTAAACTAATATCATTAATACTTCTTTTACCTATAATAAACTTTTCTGTTACTTTCTTTAAGCAAATATTTATGCTTGCATATATCAAATACAATAAGTTCACAAATCAAGATCAACTTTGAGATATTTTTTACCAAATAGAAATGGAAGAAAAAGAACTTCTAAGAGAAGAAGAAGAAAAAAATAGTATTTAATAACCACCCCCCTACCCCCCTCCTTAGTAAGGAGGGGGAAATAATATAATTTAAATTACAAAATATGATAGACATAGCAAAACAAACTATAGATTTTTATTTAAAAAATTTTAAAACTCCAAAAATTGAGGATCTTGATATAAAAGACTCTTCTCTACTTGAAAACAATGCTTCTTTATTTGTAACTATTTATAAAAATGGTGATATTAGATGAGCTTCTGGTAATATTAAAGAACTAAAAAATTCTACAGCTGAAGAGATCACAATAAATACAATAAATGCAATTTCTGCTGATCCTAGATTTGAAAAAATAAAACCTGAAGAAGCTAGTGACTTAAAAATTAGGATAGATTTAATTAGTTCTAGAAATATCCTACAGGATAAAGAGATTTTAAGTGTTGATCCTGTAAAGTTCTGAATAATAGCATTAAAAAAAGACTATTCTAACATTGCTTGTATTTTACCAAATATAAATGGTAGTTTACTTACTTGAGAAGATTTTATTCCTGTTTTAAAATCCAAACTTAATTCAAAAGATTTTGTAGAGAGTGATCATATTCTATATAAAATAGAAACACAAGTATTTGATAATTTTAATGCAAAATAAAAAAAATTCCAAGAAATCTTGGAATTTTTTTTATTTTTTAATAAACTTTAGTAGCAGTTATACTATCACTAGTACCACCTACTCAAGTTGCTGATGGATTAGTAGTTCCTACTGTTATTTTTATTTTACTACTATCAGCTCAAGCAAAGACTTCATATTGATTATCATTATTTCAACCATCTCATTTTTTTCAAGCATCTTTAGCTATATTATCAAAATTTTCTTTTTTTTCAAAAAATACTCACATCTTAAATGCTCATTGTGTTAATCAATATTTATCATCTCATACAGTATAATATCAATTACATTTTTGACTTGATGTATTTCATTTCCAACAAATCCCTTGTCATGTTTTTGGATCTTCTAATGTTTTTGACATATATGCAGATGTACCTGATCAAAAATTAGTTGTACTTGGATACTCATCATTAGCAGCAAAATACTGATGTAAAGCTGTTTCAAATAGTTTTAAATCATTAATTCTTGTTGAATCTCTTGCTCACTGTAATTGGGTTGTAAATACTGCTACTCATGATGTAGCTAGTATACCTATGATGGTAATAACAACTAATAGTTCTACTAATGTGAAACCTTTGTTAGTTTGTTTAATTTTCATATTTATTTTAATTTATTAAGTAAATTAATATACTTTTACAGTTCAAGTAGACATATCTATACCATCACTACCTGCTCAAGCAAATACCTCATACATATCATTATGATTACCTCAATCAGTTTTCTTTCAATTTCAATGAGCTATATTAGTATGATTTTCTAATTTTTCGAAATATACTCATAATTTAAAAGCACCATTAATTAATCAATAACTATCAGCAGCTACTTTATAATGTCAGTTACATAGTCCATCTGACTTTACTGTATTTGATGTAGTTTTATAACATAAAGTTTTTCAAGCTTTAGGATCTACCAATACCTTAGACATATATGGAGCTACTGCTCATGAAAAGCTTCAATTAGCTGGATATTCATCATTGGCAGCAAAGTATTGGTGTAGAGCTGTTTCAAATAGTTTCATGTCGTTGATTCTTGTTGAATCTCTAGCTCATTGTAGTTGGGTTGTGAATACTGCTACTCATGATGTAGCTAGTATACCTATGATGGTAATAACAACTAGTAGTTCTACTAGTGTGAAACCTTTGTTAGTTTGTTTAGTTTTCATAATTATAATAGATAGTTTATATAATATATTTAATTGTAATTCCTACTATATTTATAAATAAAAAAATTTCAAGTTTTTCTGGTCATTTTCTTTCCAGCGTGAAAAATTAACAAAAAATAATACTTAGT
>CAYFPB010000037.1:0-10975 GCA_964344895.1 uncultured Candidatus Peribacteria bacterium
AAAGAGAAGAAATAGTATCTGAAATATTAAGAGAAGAAAAACAATTTGGATCAACTCTGGAAAAATGACTAAAAGAATTTGAAAAACTATTAAAAGGTTTTGAAATAGCATATGAGAGATCAGGAGTAAAAATTACAAATATATCATGAGATAAAGCATTTAAGTTATATGATACTTATGGTTTTCCTCTTGAGATGACTATGGAGTTAGCTCATGAAAGAGGATTAACTGTATGAGAAGAATGATTCCATGAAGCCCACAAAAAACACCAAGAAAAATCAAGAGCTGGAGCTGAACAAAAGTTTAAATGATGACTTGCTGATAGTGGGGAAGAAACAACGGCTCTTCACTCAGCTACACACCTGCTTTTAGCATGACTTAGAAAACACCTATGAGAACATGTTCATCAAAAAGGATCAAATATTACACCAGAAAGACTTAGGTTTGATTTCAATAATGATGAAAAAGTAGAAAGAGATATACTTGATAAAGTAGAGGCTTTTGTAAATGAAGCTATAGGAAAAGATTGTGTTGTTGATCTTGACCACATGGATAAAAATGAAGCAAAAGAGGCTTGAGTTGAATGAAGCTTCTGGGAAAAATACCCAGATACAGTAAAAGTATATACATTTAAAGATAAAGAGGGGAATATATATTCTCGTGAATTATGTTGAGGTCCTCATGTAGAAAATACAGGTTCTATGTGAAGATTTAAAATTAAAAAAGAACAAGCAAGTAGTAGATGAGTAAGGAGAATAAAAGCAGTGCTTATAAAGTAACTTTTTAGCCCCCCTCTAACTCCCCCCTAGTAAGGGGGAGGATAATTTGTTTCCCTCCCTACTAGGGAGGGATTAAGGGAGGGCTTAATTAACTAAATGAAAAATTTATGTGATATTCAGAGTATAATATACTGAGATTAAAAGATACAAGAAAAGTTCTTCGTAAGAAACAAACAAAAACAGAGGATATATTTTGGAATAAGGTAAGAGCAAAACAATTTTTATGATTAAAATTTAGAAGACAACATTCTATTTGAAGGTATATTTTAGATTTTTATTGTAATGAATTAAAAATTTGAATTGAAATAGATTGAGATAATCATTTTGAAGAAAATACAAATGAATATGATAAAATAAGGACAGAATATTTAGAAACAGCTTGAGTAAAAGTTATCAGATATACAAATAAAGAAATTATGGAAAATATTAAATGAGTTTTATTTGATTTAAAAAATAAATTATGAAAATAAGAAAAGCAAAATTATCTGATTTAGATTACATTATTGATTGTATGTATAAGGTGTGATTAGTTGAAAATAAGTGTAATGAAAAAATAAATCCTAAATGAGCATTAAGAAATGAATATAAATGATGAATAGCACAAGAAATCGTAGATAATTATTATTTAGTATTAATTTGAGAAGAAAAAGGAAAAAGAGTTTGAATCCTTGCTTGAGATAGTTGAAATAAACCAAATTTTTGGTTTTATAAAAGAATGTCAAATATTAACTATTTATTTATAGAAGAAGAGTATAGAAAAAAATGATTAGCAGAAATGTTATGTGAAGAGTTTTTTAAACGGGCAAAGAAAAAATGATCTGACAGGGTATTGTTAACTTGTTTAGATAATAATATACCAGCAAAATCTTTATATAAAAAAATGTGATTTGAAACACATATACTTAATTTAGGAAAAAATATATAAAATTATTTGTATAAAAATATTTATTGTATATAATAAGTATATATTGTTTTAAATAATTAAAAAAAATATGGAAAATAAATTAGCAATTTTTGAAAGTAAAGAAATAAGAAAAACTTGGTATAATAATGAGTGGTATTTTTCAGTAGTTGATGTTATAGGAGCTTTAACTGATTCTGTAAATCCTACAGATTATCTAAAAAAAGTAAGAAAAAGAGATGAAGAGTTAAAAATTTACATAGGGACAAATTGTCCCCAGGTAGAAATATTAACAAATACATGAAAAAAAAGAAAAACTTTAGTTTGAAATACGGAGCATATATTTAGACTTATTCAATCTATACCAAGTAAAAAAGCAGAACCATTTAAACTATGGTTAGCAAAAGTCTGATATGAAAGAGTACAGGAAATAGAAAATCCTGAATTAGCTCAACAGAGAATGAAAGAATTATATGAGAGAAAATGATATTCAAAATGATGGATTGATAAAAGATTGAGATGAATAGCTATAAGACAAGACTTGACTGATGAGTGGAAACAAAGATGAATGAAAGAATGAATAGAGTATTCTATATTAACAGCTGAAATAAGTAAAGCAACTTTTTGAATGACTCCAAGTGAATATAAAGATTATAAAAATATTTCAAAAATAAGTAAGGCAAACTTAAGAGATAATATGACTGATTTGGAATTAATATTTACTATGTTATGAGAAAAAGTAACAACAGAAATATCAAGTAATGAAAAGCCTAAGTGATTAAATGAAAATAAGAAAGTAGCAAATAGATGATGAAAAGTAGCAAAGAATGCAAGACTAGAAACTGAAAAAGAAATATGAAAAAAAGTTATAACTAAGAAAAACTTTTTGGATAAATGAAATTTAAATAAACAAATAAACAAATAGAAAACATGCCAAAAACAGATAAAATAAATATTACAACAATAGGTTGATGAAATGGGAGTTATTGATTACTTTCTAGTATAAGAGACAATGATGATTATAATATATCAGCTATTATTTCTATGAGTGATAGTTGAGGTTCAACTTGAGTACTTAGAGAGGAGTTTGATATATTACCACCATGAGATGTAAGAAGATGAATCATGGCTTTATCAAAAGAACATGAAGTAGTTAAGGAGCTATTTGATTATAGATATGATAAGGATTGTTCTGTTTGAGGACACAGTCTTTGAAATCTGATAATAACAGCTATGACAGAAATAACATGAAGTTTTGATAAATGACTTAAGCAAGTTGCTAAAATGTTTAAGGTGAAATGAAGAGTTATTCCTGTAACTTTACAAAAATCACACTTAAATGTAAAACTTGAAGATGGTACAATAGTAGAGTGAGAAACAAATATAGATTTAAATCTAGATGAAAAAAGCTCAGCTATAAAAAAAGCATATCTTACACCAGAAGCATATGCTAATCCAAAAGCTATTAAAGCTATAGAAAAGTCAGATGTAATAATTGTGTCATTTGGTGATCTATATACTTCTATAGTACCAAATTTATTAGTAAAATGAATAAAAGAAGCTATAGAAGCAAATAAAAAAGCAAAAGTGATATATTTTTGCAATCTTATGACAAAACCATGAGAAACAACAGACTTTGAAGCTATAGATTTTGTAAATGTAGTAGAAAAATATTTATGAAAAGATATTATTGATTATGTTATAGTAAATAATTGATATATATCAGAAAAAATGGCTGAAAAATACAAATCATTAGAGAAGAAAAAACCAGTAAAAGTAAAAACACATGAATACTTCAAATCAAAATCATATGAAGTAATAGAAGCAGATCTACTTCATGAACATACTTGTGTAAGACATAGTTATGATAAAATAGCTTCAGTTTTAGATAATTTGATAAGAAAAACAGTTAGATAACTATAAGTTATCTAACTGTTTTTCTATATCCATAAGCTCTTTTTTTTCTTTCTCCATTTCTCATGAATCTTTAGCTGCATCCAGCTTTTCCTGAGCTAATTTTTGAGCAGCTTTCATATCAGATACATATTTTCTTACTTGAGCAGGAGTCATATGAGCATTTGATCAAGGTGGTGCAAATTCTGACATAATTATTAAGTTAATTATAAGTATTATTTTATTTCCCCCTCCTTACAAGGGAGGGGGCTAGGGGGTGGGGGATTAAACCTCTTTTCTTTCTTTTAAAGCATTAGCTATAGTTATATTATCAGCATATTCTATATATCAGCTAGATAATCATCTAGAAAGTCTAGTAATTTTTGTTTTGTATTTAAGTCATCTTTTTTCTATCTCTTCTGTTATATACATACTAGTTGCTTCTCATTCTATATTTGGATTTGTAGCTAGGATAAGCTCTATTTTAGAATTAGACTCAGATATTTTGTTAAACAGGCTTTCAAAGTTTAGGTCTCAGATAAATACTCAGTTGATAGGGGATATGGCTCATCCAAGTATGTGGTATAATCAAGTATATCATCCAGACTCTTCTAGAGTCATCATATCAAGATATTCTTCTACTATAGCAATAGTTGTTTTGTCTCTAGATTCATTACTACAAATAGAACAAGTGTCTCTATTTATATCTGTTAATCAGTTGCAAATCTTACAAAAACTAACTTTGTCTTTTATCCCTTTAATATTTTCACTTAAGTTTTCTATAAAATTTTTATTTGAATTAAGTAGAAAAAAAGCTAGTTTTGTAGCTGATTTTTCTCATATTCAAGGGAGGTAACTTATAGAATTTATCAATTGTTTTAACGCTTCAGGCATTTGGGGTTTAATGAATAACTAATAATGAATAACTAATAATGAATAGTGAATAATAATAAATCACAGATTTATAATAATTAAATTTTTAAAAAAAACAATTATATTTTTTATATTTTTTTCTCCCCTGACAAGGGGAGATGCCATAAGGCAGAGGGGTTTAAAAAAGATTAACAAATATTATTTGTTAATCTTTTTTTATTGTTTCATTAAAAACATATTCTCCATTTTCTTTAACAACTAGATATTCTGGTTCCTCAACTTTTACCATATTTTGTAAATCATCTTGTTCTCATAAAATCTTTGATAGACTTTCAAGTTCAGCTATTTTTACATCTAGAAGTTCCTTTTCCATAAGTAGGTTCTTCTTTTCTATTTCTAGATTTCTTATGTTATATCACTTTGTAGCATTTACATTTAGTATCCATACATAGTATAGTAATAACATAGATATTAAAGATAAAAGAGTTATAAAAGTAGAAGCAATTCCTATTTTAAACTTTTCTTTATCTTGTTTTCTTTCAGAAGAATAACTTTTTTTAAATTTATTATTAATATTAGTTGATATCACTGTTTCCTAAGTTTACTTATTAATTAATTTTTGTAGCACTTCTAGCTTTAGCACTTCTACTTCTTGGATTGAAGTCAATTTCCTGCTTACTAGGAAGTATTGGTTTTTTGTTTATTAATTTTAGACATTTTTTATGTCCACAAGTACAAATCAAATCACTACATATACAGTCCTTTGTTTCTCTTTTTAATGTCTGTTTTGTTATTCTATCTTCAAGTGAATGAAAACTTATAACAAATACTGTTCAGTCTTTTTCTAATAAATCTATAGCATCTTTTAGAGATGTTTCTAGGTTTTCAAGTTCTTTATTTACCTCTATTCTTATAGCTTGAAATATTCTAGATTTTGTTTTTGGTCATCAAGGAATTATTTCACTTAACTCAAGGGTAGTTTTAAATTTGTCTTTTTTTCTTAAATTAACAATCATGTGAGCTATTTTGTTAGCTCAAGGCTCTTCTCAGTATTTTATAAATATCTCTCTTAGTTCTTTAGCTGTATAAGAATTAACAATATCAGCTGCTGTAACTCACCTAGACTTATCAAGTCTCATATCAAGAGGTCAGTCTTGCATAAAACTAAATCATCTATCAGCTTCATCTAAGTGAAGGGAAGATAGTCATAGGTCATAATATATTCAAGTTACTTTTTCTATTCACCTTTCTACTAGTTCTTCTTTTAGGTTAACAAAGTTTGAGTTAATAAGTATTAATTTTACTTTATTATCTTTATTAATACTATCTAATCTTTGTTTAGCTAAGAGAAGGTTTTTTTCATCTGCATCAAATCAAATAAGAGTATCACCTTTATTCATTTTGTCTATAATCTTGCTTGCATGTCATCACATTCAAAGAGTAGCATCAACAATAATATTTTTTCTATCATTAAATATTTCTATATGTTCAATTAACTCTTCTAAAAGTACAGATATATGCTTATTTTCTATTTCATTTACTTCAGTCATATTTTCAATTGTTAAAAAAATGTTAACTACTAACTTTTTATCTCTATTTCTAGCAAAACTATAATACTATTTTTATTCATTTTTTATTATATGTCAATTAATATTTTAAAATTAACTAGACAACTTGTCCAAAATCATTTATTCTATACTAAGCTAATAAAAATTAGTTTTTAACATTTTATTAACAAGGTGTCTATTTTAAAATAAAGTGTATAAAGTAGGTATATAAAAAAACTTGATTTTTTTAAAATATTACTAAAATAGTAATAGTTTTAAAAAGATTATTAACAAAATAAAATAATTATGATAAAAATAGATAATTTAAATGTAGCTGTAGAGGATAAGGAAATACTTAAATGAGTAAGTTTGGATTTTGAGGTTTGAAAAAATTATTGTTTGCTTTGAAAGAATGGTAGTGGTAAGTCTAGCTTATCTTCTTTTTTGATGTGACATCCTAAATATGATTACAAAGGAGGAGATGTTAGTATTGACTGAAAAAATTTACTTTCATTATCAGCAGAGGAAAGAAGTAAGGCTTGAATATTTCTTTCTTTTCAGAATGTACCAGAAATTAAATGAATAAAATTAAGTGAATACTTAAGGACTATATATAATATTTCATTAAAAAATAATCAACCAGAAGTAAATGAACTATCACCATTTATATTTAAAAGATTTATAAAAAAATATTTGAGTGAATTACATATAGATGAAAGATTTCTAGATAGGGAACTGAACCTATGATTTAGTTGAGGAGAAAAAAGAAAGATTGAAATACTCCAGATGAAACTTATTGGTCCTAAGTATATAATTTTAGATGAAATAGATAGTTGACTTGATTTGGATGCATTTAGGACTATTGCTGAAATGTTAAAGGAATTAAGTAATGAAAATAATAGTTTAATTATTATAACTCATTATTTTAAGATTTTAGAATATATAGATATAGACACTGTCTATATTATGAAAGATGGTAATATAGTAAAAAGTTGATGAGCTAGTTTAGCAAAAGAAATAAGTGAGAATTGATTTAATAATTTATAAAAAATAAACATAGCCCAATTTTGGGCTATGTAAATTATTAGAAATAGGTCCTGGTACCAAAAAATTCATCAATTGGAGTATATCCATTACCTTTTCCTTCAGACATATGTGTAACACCTTTATTTATTAGTATTTTTGCAACTTGCTCTTTATCTTCAATAGTTCCATAAATATGTATATCAAACTGTTCAGGTAAGATAAGTGCTACATTATCTTTTATATGAAGACCTTTTAATAAATTGTCTACTTTATTATTTTTCAAATTAACCTCCCTTTTGTTTTAAACCCATAAAGCTAAATATTTATAACAATATAATAAAAAATGTCAAAAAATAATCCTAAAAATCTTACTGTTTCAGATACTTGGAACTTTTCAGATGAAGTAAAATATTCTGGAGAGTTAATTCCTGGTATTAATGAAAATGTTGTTAGACAAATAAGTATGTCCAATAATGAGCCTGATTGGATGCTTGAGCTTAGATTAAAGGCTTTGAATATCTTTAATTCAAAAAATATGCCAAATTTTTGACCAGATTTGTCTAGTTTAGATTTAGATAGTATTTATTATTACGCAAAGCCTGAGGGGGCAGGTGATAACAAAACTTGGGAAGATGTACCAGAAAATATAAAAAATACTTTTGATAGGTTGTGAATTCCAGAGGCTGAAAAAGAAGCTCTTGCTTGAGTTTGAGCTCAGTATGATAGTGAGGTTGTATATCATAATCTAAAAGAAGAATTAAAGGAGTTATGAGTTGTATTTGATGATATGAGTCATGCATTAAGAAATCCAGATCTGGAACCTATTGTAAAAAAATACTTTTCAAAATCTATACCATTAACAGATCATAAGTTTGCAGCACTTCATTATGCTGTTTGGAGTTGATGAACATTTTTGTACATACCTAAATGAGTAAAAGTAGATGAGCCACTTCAATCATATTTTAGAATGAATGTTAAAGCAGGTGGGCAGTTTGAACATACTATAATAATACTTGAAGAGGATAGTGAGGCTCATTATATAGAATGATGTAGTGCACCAAAGTTTGATGAAAATTCTCTACATGCTTGATGAGTAGAAATATTTGTAGGGAAAAATGCTAAGATGAGATACTCATCAGTTGAAAACTGGAGTTTAGATACTTATAATCTAAATACAAAAAGAGCTATAGTAGAAGAGAATTGATATATGGAATGGGTATGATGAAATATGTGAAGCTGAGTAACAATGCTTTATCCTTGTTCAGTTTTAAAATGAGACAATTCAAAGACTGATATGCTTGGTCTAGCTTTTGCAAATGCTAATCAAAACCAAGATATATGATCAAAGGTGATACATATATGAAAAAATACTTCATCAAATATACTGTCTAAATCACTGTCTAAATGATGATGAATATCAACTTACAGAGGTTTAATAGACATAAAAAAGACAGCTACTTGAGCTGTGTCTAAAATAGACTGTGATGCTTTACTTTTAGATAATAAATCCGTAAGTGATACTATTCCAACTATAGATGTGTCTAACAGTGATTCAATTGTCTGACATGAAGCTAGTGCCTGAAAGATAAGTGAAGAAGAACTATTTTATTTACAATCCAGAGGTATATCAGAAGAACAAGCAACAGCAATGATAGTAAACTGATTTCTATCACCAGTAATGAAAGAACTACCACTAGAGTATGCCAGTGAAATGAATGTATTAATTGCCATGGAATTTGAGGGTGGATTTTAAGCCCCCTCCTAGCCTCCCCCTTGTAAGGGGAGGGACTAATGAAAATAAAAAGAAATTATGAATATAACAAAAAATTGATTTTATAAATTATCTGAATTATTTCTCCCTTTTACAAAGGGAGTACCCGAAGGGGGAGGGATTATTATTTGAAATAATCTAGTTGTTAGTATTTTTGATGATGTCAACAATAGTATAGATATAGATCTTTGAGAAAATTCAAGACTTGATTTTTATTGATTTATAGAAAAACGGGGAGACATAAATATAAATTTCATTCAAAATAAAGATAACTCAATTTTAAAAGTAAATTACTTATTGCTAGCTTGAGTTATTTCTCCCCTGACAAGGGGAGATGCCTGAAAGGCAGAGGGGTTATTAAAAGCAAAACTATATTCAAAACTATCATCAAACAATAGTAAAAGTAATATAGAAATATTATCTATAGTTCAAAATGATGGGATGATAGATCTAGATGGGGTAATAGAAATAGACAAGGGGATAGAAAAGGTAGATGTAAACTTAGAAGAGGAGAACTTATTTTTATGAGATACAGGACAAGTAAAGTGAGTACCAACACTACTTGTAAGAAGTGATGATGTAAAAGCAAGTCATGCTTGCAAGATGGAAAGAATAAGTGATGAAAAATTGTTCTATCTAAGATCTAGGTGAATTTGAAAAGAAAATGCCTTATCTATGATGATAGAAGCAAAAGTAAAAAATATGTTTTCATGTATATCTATGCTAGACAATACTTTTTATGAAAAATTACTTGAAAATATTTTAGAAAGAGTAAGATAGGTAAAACCCCTCCCATCCTCCCCTTGTCAGGGGAGGGGTAAATATTTCTCCCCTGACAAGGGGAGATGTCTGAAAGACAGAGGGGTTTTAAATAATTATAAAAAAATTATGAATTTAAAAAAAGATTTTCCGATTATACAAAATAATCCTGGGCTGATTTATATGGATTCTACAGCCTCGACTCAGAAGCCAAGTATGGTAATAGACTGAGTTAAAGAATATTTAGAGAATAGTTACTCAAATATACATAGAGGTATGTATGATATAGCTGAAAGGTCAGAAAAGATGTATGATGACTCTAAGAAAAAAGTAGCTGATATGATTTGAGTTGATGATTATAAAGAGATAATATATACATATAACTCTACATATGCAGCAAATATAATTACAGGATCATTAAGACTTAGTAAAAAACTAAAAGCATGAGACAAGGTACTTGTAAGTATTGTTGAACACCATGCAAATATAGTACCATGGCTTATACTGAAAGAAGAAATAGGAATAGAAATAGAGTATGTAAATATAGATGAGGAGTATTGACTTGACTTTGAAGATTTCGAGAAAAAGTATGATGATAAAGTAAAAGTAATATCAATAACACATGTATCAAATATAACATGAGAAGTATTTGATTTAGAAAGAGTAGGGAAACTAAAAAGAGATGATACATTATTTATAATAGATGCCTCTCAAAGTATACCACATTTCAAACTAGATGTATGAGAATTAAATGCTGATTTTTTATTCTTTACATGACATAAAATAATGGCAGATGCTGGAATTTGAGTATTTTGGTGAAAAAAAGAATTATTAAATGAGTTAAATCCAGCTTTTTCAGGATGATGAGCTATATCAAAAGTAGAACAAACATGTTTTCTTGATGCAAAACTGCCATACAAATTTGAACCAGGAACACCAAATCTTACATGAGCTGTAAGTTTACTTAGAGCTATTGAATATATAGATAGTATTTGATGATTTGAAAAACTGGAAGAAATAGAACATGAACTAGTAGAGTATAGTCTAGAACAATTTAATAAAAGAGAAAAAATAAAACTTATTTGAAGTAATAAAGCAGAAAATAGAGTATGAGTATTTAGCTTTGTAATAGACTGAGTTCACTCAAATGATATAGCTGATTATATGGCTGATAGTAATATCTGTATCAGATCATGACAACATTGTGCTCATCCATTTTTAGCACAAATATGATTAGCTCATACATCTAGAATGAGTCTTTATATTTACAATACAAAAGAAGACATAGATAAATTTTTTGAAGTGTTAGATAAGTTGGTAATTAATTAAATAAATATATTTTAGTAAAAAAGTTTTGAGATTAACTTGTTAATTAATATGAGAACTTCGAAAAACTTTTGTCTAAAGATATATTTATTTAATTTTC
>CAYFPB010000038.1:0-2366 GCA_964344895.1 uncultured Candidatus Peribacteria bacterium
AAGTATATTTAAAAAATACTGTTGCTGATATATTTACTTATTTAGAAAATTCATTTGATATATCTGAAGTATATTGACCTCAAAAAATAAAAAATGATATAAATGAAAAAGTCTATAGAATAATATGAAATCAAAATACAAGCAATCCTACTATTCAATTATTTAAAGCTTGAGTACCTTTTAAAATAGAAAATAAAATAGAATTAGAAAAATATAAACACATAGAAACTATAGAAATATTTTCTATTATTAGATGAATTGATTTAGTATGATACCCTAAAGCAATATTTAAAGTAAACTCTAGTCTTTGAGAAATACTGGTAACTCAAGATTGAGAAGTAATTTATCATACATGAATACAAGAAATAATATCAGATATGCATAATATAGAAGTAGCTTGATATTGAACAATAATCAAAACATCTTTTTTATGATGAAATTATTTATTACAAGATATAGAATATAAAAATATATTTACAGATGATAATAGACAAATAGTTTGATTTAACCAAACAATTAATTATAAATGATGAGCTACAATAATAGAGGTAGTATTAAATGATTGAAATACTGTATTTATTAATAAAAACAATACTGTCTTAAGAGAGGATAATTACTTTGATTTAATATCATGAAAAAATATTATTACTCATTGAGATGCTTTAAGGTATAGTCCAAATACAATTAAATTTAATAAAAGGTTACTTGCTGAATTTAATTGAAAATATTATTCTGATTATAAAACTGAATTAACTAATAGTATGTGAAACAAAATTATTAGTATAAATTGACGTATACCTTGGCATAATTGAGAAGAGTTATTAATAGTTAATGATCAAGTTAATTGATATCATTATATTAATAATGACTTTAAAGTACTTACATATAATTGATTTGTAATAAATAATATTCCTGTAAAGAAAAATTGTGTGATTCAAATATCTGATAGTTCAAAAAATGAATTATGATTTGTAAATATTGAAATAAATACTGATAGATGAGTTCAAAAAGATAGAGTAAGAAAAAATAAATTAAGGTTTATGTAAATAAAAAAATACTTCTACTAGAAGTATTTTTTTATTTAGCCATTTTTACATTGAAATTATTTCTATTACTAAGTGTAACTTGTGGGAATGGTATAGTTATTCATGCTTGTTTGAAAGCAAGGTTAACTGTTTCAGTTACATTTGATTTAGTTTGGAAATATTCATCTTTTGAATCAATCCAAAATCTTAAAATAAGACTTATAGAACTATCTGAAAATTTATTTACTAATACTGTTGTATGTGGAGCTGCTAATATATTTGGAAATTTTTCTGCTACTTGAAGCATTACTTTTTTAGCTTTCACTATATCTGTATCATAATCAACTCCTACTTCTATATCTACTCTTCTTTTATTATTTGTATGATAGTTTGAAACATTTTCTTCTAAAAATCTTACATTTGGCACATAATATATCACTCCATCAAATTGTTCTACAGCTGTAAATAAAGCATGTATTCTTTTTATTGTTCACATTTTCCCCTCTATTTCTATCAAATCTCAATTGTGATATGTTCATTGAGTAACCATAATTATTCATGAAATAAAATTTGATAAAAATATTTTTAATGTAAATCAGATTCAAAATCATAGTCAACCTAAAAATATTCACATATCTACTCACAATATAGTTAAAGATATAGAAAATCATACAACTAATACTATTATATTTACTGTTCTACTAATAACTCAAACTAACTCTTCTCTATTTGCTCAATCATTACCTCACATATTCTCTAAATATCCGGATAATTTTCAAGATATAATTTTTGATACAGCAAAAGTAGCTACTATTGTGAAAATAGCAAATAATAAATTTAATATCATATCAGTACTAAAAATACTAGCCATGATTCATAGATTTTCTTTTGATTTCTCTAGTTCATTATCTCATACTGCTGCAAATGTAGTATCTAGATTTAATAAATAAACTAATGATACTATAACAGCTAATAATAAAAAATTTCTCATAAAATAAAAAATACGTGTTAAAATTTATATTATTATTTTAACACATATCTTTTTTAAAAGCAAAAAACTACCAGTCTTTTTCTTCTTTTCTATTAAAAAAATTATTAAAAAATGGATCAGAGTCCTTTTTTTCTTTTCAAAAAAACTGCCTATTATATTTTTCTTCTAATTTTAATTTTTCTATGTATTCTTCTATTTCTTGAAAATCTTGCATATCCATTTTATAATCTTTTTTTCACATTGGCTGATTATTTTGACTATTAGGATCAAATTTTTCCTCTCATTCTTCTTCTCATTCTTCTTCTTGCTCTTCTTCTCATTCTTCTTCTTGCTCTTCTTGTTCTTCTTCT
>CAYFPB010000038.1:2466-2559 GCA_964344895.1 uncultured Candidatus Peribacteria bacterium
TCTTCTTCTCATTCTTCTTCTTGCTCTTCTTGTTCTTCTTCTTGTTCTTCTTGTTCTTCTTGTTCTTCTTGTTCTTCTTCTTGTTCTTCTTGT
>CAYFPB010000038.1:2659-10776 GCA_964344895.1 uncultured Candidatus Peribacteria bacterium
TCTTCTTCTTGTTCTTCTTCTTGTTCTTCTTCTTGTTCTTCTTCTTGTTCTTCTTCTTGTTCTTCTTTCTCTTCCTCTAAGGCTTTTATTCTATTTTTTATAAATTCATAATTATATCTTGTATCCTCATCTTCTTCTAGTCAGTTTATTTTGTCAGTCTTTAATTTGTAGGAGTATTTTTCTAATGCTTTATTAAATACTTCTATTTTTCAATCAATAACTTGTAATTGGTCTCACATTCTATAATAAGTATTTCACATATTATAATCTATAATAGTTTCATCAAGCTCTCTTTTTGCATTTATATATCATACATAAGCATCTATATAATTAGATTCTTTATAATTCTTATTACTTCAAAAAAGCTTATACATTCAATCAAGAGCTGTATAATTAAATGCTAAAAGCATAACAAAAGATAAAACAAAAACTAATAAGACTTCTTTCTTTGTCATAATAAGATATCACTAATAAAAAATAAGATAAAAAATATCAAAGATATAAGAATAATTTCTCTTGTATAACTAATCCTAGAATTAAAAGATTTTTTCTGATCTTTTAGAACTACTTGTTTGTTAATTTTATCAATCAATTTATCAAAATTAGAAATATTATTCAAGCTGAAATATTCTATATCTAAATCCTTTGATACTCTTTGAAACTCTTTATCATTTAAAGATGTTATTACTTCTTTTCACTGATAAGTTTTATGTATATCTTTTCAGAAAAAATCTTTTCATTCAGGTATTTTAGCTCAAGATTTTGTTCAAACTCATACAAGTACGATATTTACTCATTTCTTTTTTAAATCAAGTATTTGATCATTATTATAATCTATTTTTTCATCTCATCAATCTGATAAAATAATAACTAAACCACCTTCTGTATAATCTTTAAAATAACTTGTTAATGAAACAAATACTCATGATAAATTAGTACCACTTTTAAATATATTTTTATGATCTAATCAATACAAAATAGTATCAAATATACTTGAATCCTGAGTAAAAGGTAGTATTTCAACAGCTTCTCATGAAAATATCATTAAACCATATTTATTATTCACATATTTTCATATATATTGTTTTATTAGCTCTTTTGTTGTATCAAGTCTAGAAGCTTTTAAGTTATTCTTCGCTATAATATCTTTTGCTTCCATACTCTTACTTACATCCATAACAAAAACAACCTTTCATCATTTTACATCTTTAGAGTCTTTTTCAAATCATCATCTAATATCAAATATATTAACTATCAAAAAGATATAAGATAAAGCTAAAAATATATTTGGTAACAATTTTTTTGACCTTTTATATAGTCACCAAAAAATAAGTAATCATACAATAAGTAAAACTACAACAATTGTTATGCTTGTAAAATTTAGGTTTCAAAATACCATATTAAATTCTCTTAAAATATTTTATCAAAATAAACATTGTAAAAAACAATACAAGTAAGTATACTATATAACTATAATCTTCAGTTATTACTTTTATATCATCTAATTCTATTTCCCTTTTTTCTAACTCATTAATAGTTGTAAATATTTTTTGTAATGACTCTTTATTTCATGCTCTAAAATATATTCATCAAGTAGTATTTGCAATTTCCTTAAGTGTTTTTTCATCAACTCATCAAATAGGCAAATGATCATATGTTCAAAAATGATTTTTTACCTTTACAAATGTATCTTTATCTCACCCTAGTCAGATAGTATAAACCTTTATATTTTCATTTTTTGTTCTTAAATATCTAAGTGCGATAATAGGATCTATTCACTTATTTGCTTCTCAGTCTGTTAGTAATATAATTACTTTTTCTCTATCATCTTCAGAAAATGTATCAGTTGCTAGTATTAATGCATCTCACATTGCTGTTCATTGCATATATCTAAAGTTTTGATTTATTGTATCAACAGCTATTTTATCAACTACTTTTTTTACTATATCATAATCAAAGTTTAAAGGTAGTGATGTAAATGTCTTTCATGCAAATACAACTATTCAAATTCTATCTGAAACAATATTGTTTAAAAAGTTGTTTATTACTTCTTTTGCTACTGTTATTCTATTTGGTTTCATATCCTCAGCAAGCATAGAATATGATAAATCTAATACAATCTGAATATCTATACCATTTTTCATATCAGGTTCTACTGACTCAACATTTACTGGCTTAGAAAATATTGCTAAATAAAAAGTAAATATAAAAAATATTAATATAAAATAAAACTTATAAAATATACTATTATATTTATATACTTTTTTTAAATCATCTATAGGTCAAAAATGTATTTTTTTTCATCATTTAAAATACCGAAATATAAGTATTATTAATATCGGTATTAAAAATAAAAAATATAATGGGTACAATATCTCTATCATTTTTGTTTAATATGATTTATTAGATTATATATTAGTTCTTTTCTTTCTTTTAAGTCTTCTTCTCTATCTGATAATAAAGCAAATTCATTTATATAACTTTGTTCAAATAGTTCTACTAATCTATCGTCCAGCTCTATTTGTTTTTTTATCTCTTTTAATGTCATATTCTCAACTTCTTTTACTCATAATAAATCAAAATATTCTCTAAATATCATATTTAAATTACTATAAAACTCTGATTTTGCTATATTTAAATCTATATCTGAAAGTTCTTTAAACAATTTATTTTTTCTTTCAGAATAAACTATTAAGGGATTTTTCTCTGTTTTTACAACTTTTTCATCTTTATAAGACATATATTTATTTAATACTACATAAAAAATATATATAAATATAAAAAATAATATTGGAAAAAATACCATTTTTTCCCAGAAAAATACTTTTGTCTTTATATCTCTGATATCATCTTTTTTTTCTGAGGTTTTCTCCTCCCCTGCTAGGGGGAGGTTGGGAGGGGGGCTTGTATTTTCTTTTGTTTGATTATTATTTTCTATTTTTTTATTTATATTATTTTTTTCAACTTTTGGAATATTATTATTATCAATACCATTAACCTTTATTTTAATATTTTTTGTTGTATAAAGATTTGTTCAAACCAACATATTAACAGGTCAGATAAAAAAATCTCAACTTTTTAATGGTTTTAGTTTTAATACTACTTTGTGATTATTTTTTGTTTGTCAGTTTATGATAGACATACTTGTAGAGCTAGTCTGTCACATCTGAATAAAATTATCAAGTCATATTATATCCCTAACAGTTATTTTTCATCTAGAATCAGTTGTTACTGATATGGTTAAATTAACTGTTTCATCTTTATTTAATTCTCTTTTATCTACATTTATATCAAGCAAAGTTGAAGCATATGTTATGCTAATAAATAAAAAAGAAAGTATTATAATTCCAAGTCTAATAATTATTTTTTTCATTTTTATATTTTAAATAAAATGCTAAATTTTTTAAAAATATCTGTGGTTTCATCTATATATAGATATCTAGCACCACATTTTATTACTTTTTTTCTAAATTTTTCTAATTTTTTCTTTCTCAATTCTACATACTCTTGCTTTTTTTCATTATCTAAATCAATAAACATATTTTCTCAATCATGATTAAATCATTTTAATCATTTTGCATCCAAGGTATTCTCAAAAGAGCTAAATATGTTACATACAACTAGATCATTTTTTACTCATAATACCTTTAGATCTTCCATATGTTTATCTAACTGATCTGTAAATAAAAAAACTAGCTTATTATGTACTTTTAATGAATTAAAGTACTTAAGTCACCTTATTTCTTCTTTTTTTACTTTGATTTTAAACATATTTTTTAAATCACCAAAAAAGCTTGACTCTTCAATTTCATTAAAGTCTTCTATAGAATTAACCACATTTATAAAATTTTGTTTTCATTTTCTAGCAATGTGTAACTTTTTTTTATAATCATTATAAACCAATGCTCAAAATTTATCTCATCACTTTATAGTAGATAATCAAAGCATATAAAAAATCTCATACACTATATCTATTTTTTTTACATGATTTATATCATAAAAAAAACTTTCATCCAAATCAACTAATATATAAACACTTAATTCTCTCTCTTCTTCATATAGTTTTACCAAAGTTTTTCACTCTTTTGCTGACTTTATAAAATCAATATTTTTTACATTATCTGTATAATCATACTCCTTATAGTCAGCAAATTCTATTCCTCTTCACTTCAATTTTGTTTTATAGTTTCATATAAATAGACTATCTACTAAGGTCTTAGTTTTTAATTCCAATAATTTATGTTTACTTTTTAACATGTTTTTTTATTTTAAAACCCCTCTGCCTTTCAGGCATCTCCCCTTGTCAGGGGAGAGAAATTAATATTATTTTATTTCCACTTTACTGATTATTTTTTCTATTACCATGTCTGGTGTTATTCATTCTGCTATAGCTTCATAGCTTAGAATTATTCTGTGTCTAAGTACTGGTTTTATCATTTCCCTTATATCTTCTGGTATCACAAAATCTCTTGCTTCTAAATATGCTACAGCTTTTGCTACTTTTATAAGTGCTATTGATGCTCTTGGTGAGGCTCAATATAATAGATGTTCTCATATTTCTTTATCTTCTCTACTACAAAAAATAATATTTTTTACATATTCATATATATTTTCATCTACAAATACTTTTTCTACTTCAGCTTGTATTTTAGATAAATCTGATTTTTTTAGTATTTTGTCTAACTTAACGTTATCATTTATTGAATATTTCCTCATTATTTCTATTTCATCTGCTTCACTTGGATAATTAATTATAGTCTTTAATAAAAACCTATCTAATTGTGCTTCTGGTAAAGAGTATGTACCATCTTGTTCTATTGGGTTTTGTGTAGCTAGTACCATAAATTGGTTATCTAATTTAAATGTATCATCTCAAATTGTCACTTGTTTTTCTGCCATAGCTTCAAGTAATGCTGATTGTACTTTTGATGGTGCTCTATTTATCTCATCAGCTAATAATAGATTTGAAAATATTGGTCATTTTTTTACTGAAAACTCTTTTGTATCAGGATGATAAATACGATTTCAAACTAAATCACTTGGTAGTAAATCTGGAGTAAATTGTATTCTACTAAATTGCAAAGATACTACTTCTGACAAACTTGCTACTGATAGAGTTTTAGCCAACCCAGGAGCTCATTCAAGTAATACATGACCTTTACATAATAATCATATCAACAAGTCACGAATAAGAGTCTCTTGTCCTACCACTTTTTTAGAAACCTCACTTCTTATATTATTTATGTTTTCCATTTTTTTATTCTTATTTTTAGTATATAAAATAGCTATTATTAATATAACTAAAATTTCAAAAATTAAAAACTTTTTTTAAAAAAAAGTTTTATATTTCTTACTCAATTTTTAACTTAAAAATTTTCAGAAAAATAACATATTATTATATTATAATATGTTAATATGTTTACTTATAAAAAAATAAACAGGATTTTTCCTGTTTATTTTTTATTAATTATTAATTTATCAAAATCTGAAATATAATCATTATCCTGAATAACTCTAAATTTATCATATTCCTTTTCTGCTTTCAACTTTGCTTCAATCATAGATATTACTCATGTATTTTTTAATATAGGTTTATTTGTTAATTCTAAAAATTGAATTAAAAACTTATCCCAATCTTTCATATTCATTACTATATTATTTTCTGCTTTATTTTGTGCTAGATCAAGATAAGAAATAACTAATTTATTTAGTTTATTTATATGCTCTTGGTTAAGATAATTTTTAGCTACTATCACATCAGATTTTAAAATTTTTCAATCTGGTGCATTTTTCCAGTTTTTTAATCACATATAAATTTTATTAGCATCAGCCTCAGTATATATTATTTCTGCTGCTGTTTTTCATGTAATCGCCCAATGTAACTTATTCTGAACTGTAGCAAAAAAATGTTTTGTAATGTCACTTTTACTATTATAGTCTGCACTTAAAGTATATATATCAGTTATTTTTTGATAAAATCTTCTTTCACTTAAACGAATTTCATGAATTTTTTCAAGCATTTCATCAAAATAATCTTTTCAAAAATGCTTTATTTGTTTAAGTCTTTCATCATCTATAGTAAATCCTTTTACAATATATTCTTCTAATACATTATTAGCCCATTTTCTAAATTCTATTGCCCTATTAGAGTTTATACGGTAACCTACTGATAAAATTGCTTTTAAATTAAAATATTTTACAATTTTTGTTTGAGTTTTTCATTTTATTGCTCAATGTTTTGTGGTATTTTCTAAAAAAGAAACAACCATATTTTCATCTAACTCTCAAGATTCAAAAATATTTTTTAAATGTTTTGATATAGCTGGTATTTTTACTTCAAATAATTCTGACATCATCTTTTGTGTTAACCAAAGTGTATTATTTCTAAAATATACATCTATATTTACTTTTCAATTAGATGTTTTAAATATAACATAATTTGAATACAGTTTTAATTCATCTAGATTTTTTTCCATTATATTATTAATAAATTAAAATTTAATATTTAATATAATTATAATCATAAAAAATTTTATTGCAAATCTTTTATATACTTTTTAAATACTCTGACAACTTGAAAATTTCAGAAAAACAACATATCAACATAATATAATATGTTGATATGTTGTTTTATAAAAAAATAAACAGGATTTTTCCTGTTTATTTTTTTATTTTACCCAAATAGTTCCCCAACTATCTAAACTACAAGCTCAAATATGAAATGTAGATATAGGATTTCATTGATAAATAGAAGAATATACTCACATACGTTCCCAAGAAGGACAAGTTCATGTTTTTACTGATGGTAATCATCATGAAAACCGATAATTAGTATGAGGTCATGACCAAGTTGGTGTTTCAGAATACGTTCAAGTAATATAATCACAATTTATACTTGCTGGATTTGTATTATTTGATTCCCAAATACAACTTGATTTACCAAATTTTTTTAACTGAGTACTTTCAAACACTAAACGTATTCATATACTATCTCAATTTTTTGTTTTTATTTTATCAATCATTGTATCACTGAATTTATGTATTGTTCATATTCATGGATTAACCTTTCTAATTGAAGCTTCAGTCCCTATACTATTTATAGACATAGTTATAGTGTTATTTCAATTTTCTCAACTTACAGAGACCAAAGTCCACCCACCTCAATCAGTTGTCATATCACAATATACTTCAAATCATGTTCCATTAGCTTCTGGATCTATTGTATATAGGCCATCAGTTGATGTAGAATCATTTAATAGTATTTCTGAACAAGATTTTGGTAAACTAACTATTTCCTCACATACTCAATTATTCAAAGTAAATCAATCACTACAACTAACAGCCCCAGCTACCTCATTACTTCAAGCAACTTGACCATCAGTACAAGTAAAATCCTGAGTATAAGCTTGTGTACCATTTGTTACATCCATTGTTTTTGAAATTTTTTGAGTTTCTCAGTGTGTTAATGCTGGTATATTATAATTGTTTTGTATAGTTGCACTACAGTCTGAGTATGTTGGTGTTGTTCTTACCCATACATGTTTATTCCAACATCATCATGTATAATTATCAGTATTTTGTCTACTTCATTCATTTAATTCTAAGTTTACTCCATCCCGTCTACTCCATGATGATGCATTATAATACATAAAATCATATCATGTTCATGTAAATATTGTTAACCTTGCACTATCTCATCATGAATCTGTTGTATTTTCTGTACCATTTAAATATGGAGTATCTGTATCTATTGCATGAACTGTTATTCATGAATCCATTGCTCCCTGCATCGATATTGATCATCATGAATTATATTGAGTTAAGTCTCATACTTTATCACAAAATTTGTATTCTGTACCTTGTATTGCTGTAAATGCTTTTGATACTCATGCTACACTTGGATCATCATTTATCGTCATTGTTGTTGAATAACTTGGAATATCTGAAACTCCATTTGGTGCATATATTACTCTTGTCCATCCTCCATTTGTCATATCACAATATACTTCTATTCATCATATTGTATATACTCCATCTAATGATGATGGATTATTTAATAATATATCTGAACAACTATTTTCTTCTACTTGTGTTCAACTTGTTGAAGTTGTACTACT
>CAYFPB010000039.1:0-10723 GCA_964344895.1 uncultured Candidatus Peribacteria bacterium
ATATATATTTTGTACACTTATTATATAATAACTTTTAAAAAAAGCAAATTTTTTTAATTTTTTCTTTTATATGTTTATTAATTATTTATTTATTTTAGCCTATAGTTTGAATCCCTCCCTCTTCGTACCTCAGAGTACTCCCTTTAAAAAAGGGAGAAATTTAGTTTCTTCCTTTTGTAAAGGAAGTCCCCGTAGGGGGATGGATTCATATTATAATACTTATTTTGCAATATTTTTTATAATTATTTCCCTATTTTGCTCATCATCTGTTTTATTAATTATTATTTCAATATCAGCTTTGTAATACTTTTCTATCAAATCTGGCCATTCAATAATAATGATTCATTCATTATTATCTAAAATATCCTCTGCTCATATTGCAAAAAATTCATCATAAGACTTAAGTCTATACAAATCAAAATGATAAATATTTCCATACTTATTATAGTAAGTATAAGTTGGAGAAGTAATATCTTCTTTTACTTTTAATATGTTGTTAATTATATGTTTTGTAATTGTTGTTTTTCAAGCTCAAAGATCTCATCTTAAAAAAATTATAGATGGAGTTTTTATATCAAGATCTAAAGACTTAATTGAATCTAGGCTGTAAATATTTTTCATAATAAAAAATTAGTATCTAAAAATTTGCTTTTAATAAAAATATATTATATAATTGTATTATACTTTAATTTATTATAACTATATATTAATTTTATGGAAACTTTAATAGAAGTAAATAGAAAAGATGAAAATGAAATTGTAATGTTTGAATTTTTATGAGAACTAGATGAAACAAATGCTGATAATACATTTGAAAGCTTGATTAATGAAATTTGAGATTATAAAGGTAAAAAAATTATTCTTAATTTCAGTTGATTGACTTACTTAAACTCTAAATCTATTGGTTATATAGCAGATATTTTCTCTAATGTAGAAGATAATGACTGAGAAATGTATATTTCAAACTGTAACAACCAAGTAAGAGATATTTTAGATATAGTTGGTATTACTGGAATTATACCTACAGTAGATACTGAAGAAGAAGCTCTTGAAGCTTTGAGATAAACTTTATTTTATTAAAAAACTAAAAAATATGGAAACTATTGTAAATTTAACAAAAAAAGATATTGATAACATAACAGTTTTTGAACTTAACTGAGAATTAGATGAAACAAATGCTGATTCTACTTTTAAATCACTTCAAGAACAAATAGGAGAAACTTCTGGAAAAAATATAGTTTTAGTTCTAAGTGGAATTAATTATATGAATTCTAAATCTATTGGTTATATCTCAAGTATATATGAAAACTTAGTAGAAGACTGAAGTAAAATGTATATTGTTAATGATAATGACAATGTTTGAGAAATACTTGAAATGGTAGGTATGAATGAATATGTACCAATGACTATGACAGAAAAAGAAGCTATTGAAGCTTTATCTTAATAAAGGCCTTAACCTAAAAACTCTTCCTTGCAAGGAAGAGTTTTTTAATTTATCAATTCCTTTAGCCTTTGTTCAAATTTTTCTAAACTAAAATCTTTTGCTCTTTGCTCACAGTTATCTTTCATTTCTAGGCATTTTTTAGGAGTTAGATAATTTACAGCTTCAATAATATCATCTACATAAGATCAAGCATTTATAAGTACTCATGTTTTTCTATTTACTACTGACTCTTTCAATCATCATTCATTTACTCATAAAACAGGTTTTCAAGCTGCCATTGATTCAACAGGACTCATTCCAAAATCCTCATCTACAGGAACATATATTGTAGCTACAGAGTTTCAAACATAATCAGTAAATCATAAATTTCATGGTAGAGTTATGAATTCTATATTAGATTGTCACTTAGCTATAGCTAAGATTTTTTGTAATGATGGATCATTTTCTCAATATATTACAACCAGCTTTTTTTCGGGCATTTTTATAAAAGCCTCAACCACTCTATCAACTCTTTTTGCATCACTAAGCCTTGCAAATGATAGATAATAATCTTTTTGTTCTAAAAACTTAAATTCTTCTAAGTTTACTGGTGGATACAATACAGTTGAATCATATCATAAAAACTTTTTAATTCTTTTCTTTGTATTTTCTGAATTTGTTAATATTAAATCCATTTTTTTTATATCTGATTCATACATTTTTCTAAAAATATATGATAATAAGTTAAATAATGGTTTTAATATAAAAGGTACTTTTTGTAAATAAGATTCTCTCAGATCATATAAATACCTAGGTGGAGTATGACAATAATATATTTTTTTTGTATTTTTACTACAATTTTTTACAGAACTAATAGAGTCTCAGGAAAAAATTACAGTATCATATTCTCTTAAAAATTTTGTTTTAAATAAAAATGCTAGTTTTAATTTAATATGTCTAAATCACTTTTTAAATATCTCACTTGATACACTTATCATCTTTCATTCAAAGCCTTCTTTCCTCAAATCAAAACTCCCCTTACTAAAAAAACCAGAAGCTAAATCTGATTTCAATGCCTTGGCCATCATAAGAATAAGTCTTTCTCATCATCACTTATACAAAAATGTATCATGCATGATTATTATTTTGTTTTTCATTTTTTTATTTAGTAATTAATAATTGTTTAGCTCTATCCATTTGTTGAAAGAAATCTCATGAAGTATCAATACAATCAAACTTACAACTACTTGTTTGTTTTAAGATTAAATCTGAATAATATTTATAAAAATCTATCAATAATGTTTTTTGTCTCTGGGTTATACTTCATTTTCTTAAACTTATATTTTCAATTATTTCTGAAACATCTGTTTTTACAAGAAAAATCACTTTATAATCCTCAGGATTTTTTACTGAATCTAAAAATTTATGTACACTTATCGGTGTATTTTGAACTCATTCAATAAGTACTTTTGATCATATATTTAATATTTCAGATAACCTTTTTGAAAACACATATCTATTTGTAACTAATTCCAAACAAACACAATCTACTACTCACCTATCTAATATTAAATTTTCAAAAGAAGTATTTTTATTACAAATAAAATGATTATAATCATTTAAATAATACATTAAAGACATATTTCTTTGTCTTTCTACCATATTTAATGAATTATATAACTCTGATCTTATCTGATCTCAAGAATACTTATTATGTCAAAAGTCATCACACATAGACTCAGCTAAAAATCATTTTCAAGAATTTGGACTTCATCATATAATAATATTTTTTTCCATATTTTTAGTTTTTTATTTTTTCTTTAAATTCATTTATTTTTGTCAAAGCCTCCATAGGAGTCAAATTGTTTATATCTAGTTTTTCTAACTCTTGTTCTATTATACTAGGTATTTTTATCTCTTTTTCAACTATTTTTATTTCTGGTTCAATATTTGATCATAAAGACATTTGAACTCATCAAACACTGTTATGTTCTAGTTCTAACATATGAAGCATTTTTTTGGCTTCATTTATTGTATTAGTACTTATTCAAGCAAGTTTTGCTACTTGTAATCAAAATGATTTTTTTATTCATCATTCTATTATTTTTCTTAAAAAAACTAATTCTTCTCCTTCTTCTCATACAGCTACAGAAAAGTTTTTTACTCATGACAAGTTCTTTGATTCATCAATTAATTCATGATAGTGAGTTGCAAAAAGTGTTTTTGCTTTTATATTATCATGATTTTCCTTTAAAATAGCCCATGCTAAACTCATACCATCATAAGTAGATGTTCATCTACCCACTTCGTCTATAATCACAAAAGAATCTTTAGTAGAATTATTTAAAATATTTGCTACTTCTTGCATCTCAACCATAAATGTAGATTGACCTAAAAATAAATTATCTCAAGCTCAAACTCTTGAAAATATTTTATCAGTTAAAGGTAATTTTGCTTTTTTTGCAGGTACAAAACTTCCTATATGAGCTAATAATAATATCAAAGCATTTTGTCTTAAAAATGTTGATTTTCAACCCATATTTGGTCCTGTGATAATATGGATATATTTGTCTTCCTCTAAAGATAAATCATTACTTATAAAGTCTTTTTCAACTTGTTCAATTATTGGATGTCTACCAGATTTAACTTCAAAATTATAATCACTGCCTAACTCAGGTCTTACATAATCATAATCATAAGCTACCTGAGACATAGAACTTACAAAATCTATATGTGCAATATTTTCTGATACATTATTTATAGTAGCATAATTATCAAGAATCTTTTCTCTAATGTCTAAAAAAATCTCATATTCTCTTTCTGCTTTTTTTCACTCAGCTTCTAAAACTTCAGTTTCAAACTCTTTTAATTCTCAAGTTATATATCTAGAAGCATTTACCAAAGTTTGTTTATGAACAAAACTATCTGGTATTTTTGATACTTGGCTTTTAGGTACTTCTATAAAATAACCTGAAGCATTTGTATATTTTATTTTTAATCAATTTATATCATTCTCATTTGCAATTCTTGATTGATAATCAGTTAACCAATCTTTTGAATTATTTATTAAACTCCTATATTTATCTACCTCTTCATCATAGTTATCAGCTATTATTTCTCATCATGTAATAGTTATTTCTGGATCTTGTTTTATTGATTTATCTATTAAATCAATTATTTCTTTTATTTTTTCCACTATTAAAATATTATTAATATATTCTTTTATAGTAAGCATTTTATCTATAAGACTTTTTTTGTAAAGAAATATTGTCTTTTTTTATTTTTTAGTTATTCTATTTCAAATTACAATTTATATAATTCATAATAATTTTAGATGATTAAAATAAATAAAAAGGATTCAATTATTGATATAATAATCAAGATAAGTAACTGTAAAGAAAAAGAAATAACTCTTGATATACCTTTTGCTCACCCTATACTACATAACTCAACATCTCTAAAAATATTAAAAAATAAAGCTTGAAACAAAGAATTAATAATAATTACAAATGATAAGACAAGTAAAAATATCTTAAAAAATTTATGAATAAGATATACGCAAGATAAAAATGAAAATCTTCTAGAATACAATTACAGTTTTTGAGAATATACTAAGTATCTAATTAAATCATACATTTTGGAATTTTTTCAGATTTTTTCAAGTAAAACAGGATCAATAAAATCAGAATACAAATTAAAAAACCCTAGTAATTCAAAAATTTGAATTTTTCTACTTGTAGTAATCCTTTCTCTATTTTTATTTTTATTTGTGTTTTACTTTGCAGTTAATAAAACATATATTGAAATAACTCCTGAAATATCAATAAAAACAAAGGCTAAAAACTTTGTATTTAGAGAAGTAAATAAAGATGAAATACCTAGTAGTAATGTTATAAAACTAAAAAAAGTATCAAAAAATGTTATTTTTTCAAATACTTATGGAACAAGCTGAATTGATAAAACAAAAATAAAACATAGTAAGTGAAAAGTAAAATTTTATAACCATTTGGCTGAAAAGGTTGAACTACTTTGAAATACTAGATTACAATCTATTAATTGAGTTTTATTTACAACTGATACTCCTGTAAAGATTCCACCAGCTGAAGTTACTTCTGATTGAAAAATTATTCCTTGAACAAAACTTATTAGTATTACTTCTGTACTACATAATGTTAATTGAGAAGTAGTATGAGATAAGGCTAATTTAAAAAGAAATGAATTTCTAGAACTACCTGGATTAACAAATCATAAAGATAAAATATATGCTAAAACTTATTCTAAAATAAGTTGAGCAAATAACAATATAGTAAAACAATTAACAAAACAAGATATAGAAAATGCTAAAAAGGCTCTTGAATTAAGCTTAAAACAACAAGCTATTGATGAATTAAAACAACAAATAATAGATGATAATAATTTAAATAACATTGATTATAAAATACTTTGAGTAGATGATATAATTGAATATTCTGAATTTAATATTATATGACTTGATAAAATAAAGCCTTGAGAAAATATTGATAACTTTGAGTTATCATGAACTATCAAAATTACAAGTTATACATATAATACTAAGAAATTATTATCTGAATTATCTAGTAGTATTAAATGACATGTACTTGAAGAAGTAGAAAAAATATTATATTTAAATGATAAATCTTTAAGAGTTGCAAATATAATTAGTAAAGAAAAAGAGCCTTTAGAAATAAAAGCTACTGTATGAATTGAAGTTTTTTATATACATAATTTTTCTTGAAGTAGAAATAGTTATATAAACAAACTAAAAAATTCTATTAGTTGACTTGATAAAGATGTGGCTAATAAAGTTTTACTAAACAACTCTAGAATAAGTGATGTAAGTATAGAAATAAGACCATTTTTTGTTGATAAGGTTTCAAAAATAAATGATAATATTATTATTGACATATTAGAAAGATAAAAAAAATAGTAGATTTAAATCTACTATTTTTTTATCTTCTTCCTCTATTTCATCCTCTATATCCACTAGAATTTCTTCCTCATCTGAATCATCCTCTATTTCATCCTCATCTAAATCCTCAACCTCTTCTATTTCATCCTCCTTCTCTTTGTTTTGCTTCAACTATTAATGGTTTTCTAGAGTTTTGTTTTTTGAAAAATCTAAGTACAAAATCAGCATCTTCATCTTTTAAGTTGATAAAAGAAAATTCTCTCATGATATCTATATTTCAAATATCTCATAATTTTGTATCACATTCTTTTTCTATGAATTGAATAAGACTTCATGGTGTAAATCAGTCTAGTTTACCTCTAGCAACAAAAAGTCTTCTTTCTCCTGCTACTCAACTATATCCTCTTTCTCATCTATCTCTAGTATTTGAAAAATTTTCAGGTTTTAATTCACTGTAGTGAGTTGAACAAAATTCTTTACCATATCATTCTTTTAATACTGCTGCTAAGATTTCTTCTGGAGCATGATCTAGTTCTAAAAGATCTTTAGCTAAATCTACATAGTTTAACTCTTCTGTATTTTCTAATAATTCTCTTGTATTATCTATTAGTCTTTTTTTCTTAAACTCAATTACTTCTGGTACTTCTGGTAGTTTTTCTACTTTTATTTTTGATTTAATTGTTCTTTCTATCCATGATAGCATTCTTGAGTCTCTTCTTGATACAAAAGATATTGCTTCTCATTTATTACCTGCTCTTCATGTTCTTCATATTCTATGTGTATATGTTTCTGGATTGTCTGGTAGAGAGTAGTTAACTACATGTGTTAAGTTATTTACATCTATACCTCTTGCTGCTACATCTGTTGCAACAAGTATTTTTATTGCTCAGTTTTTAAATCTGGCTAGAGTTTTTTCTCTCATTTTTTGATCTATATCTCAGTGAATTCATTCTACTTTGTAACCTCTATTCATCAGTTTAGCTGCTACTTCATCTACATCTATTTTTGTTTTACAAAATAGTATTCCATAAAAATCAAACTCCACTTCTATTACTCTACATAGAGCTTCAAACTTATCAAATTCTTTCACTTTAAAACATTTTTGTTCTATATTAGAATTTGTTAATTCTTTTCTCTCTATTGTTACTTTATCATGATCTTTTATATATTTATGCACTATATCTTTTATTCCTCTTGGTATTGTTGCTGAGAATAATAATACTTTTTTATCAACTGGTGTATATTCTATAATTTGTTCTATTTCTTCTTTGAAACCTATGTTTAACATTTCATCTGCTTCATCTAAAACAAAGTATTTTATTTTATCTATTTTTAGAGATTTTTTCTTTGATAGGTGATCTATAACTCTACCTGGTGTCCCAACAACTATTTGTGGTCATCTTTTTAATCACATTAATTCTTCTCTAACACTTTGTCCTCCATATAATAATTGTATTCTAACCCCAGAGTCAGCAAATGATTTTATTTCATCTGCTACCTGTATGGCTAATTCCCTAGTTGGAGCTAGAATCATTGCTTGTATTCCTTCAGCTTTTTTATCTAGTCTTTCCAAAATTGGTATTCAAAAACTTGCAGTTTTACCTGTACCTGTTTGAGCTTGCCCAATTATATCTTTATCACCATTTAATAATAATGGTATTACTCCTGCTTGTACTGCACTTGGATACTCATATCCTTTTTTTTCTATTTTTTTAAGCATAGCATCTGATATACCTAAATCACTAAATTTTACTTTATCATTAGTATCTCAAGCATCTATTTTTTTATCTATTGTATCTGACATATTGTTTTAATAATTACCCCCATCCCCCTTCGGGTACTTCCCCCTTTCAGGAGGAAGAATATAAGGAAATATAAAATAACACAAAAAAATAAGAACAGCAGCATTTAATGCAAGTTCTTATTTTTTATGAGAACTTCCAAAAGTAAATAATATAAATAGTTTATTTTCCGCCATATAAGTTCTCTAGCTAAAAACTAATAAACTTCATTGTAAGAAAAAATTAATATTTTTTAGGAAATTTTAATGAATAAAATTTTTACTTTAACTTGGTTAAGGGAAAAATTTTTGAGTTAAAATTTACAAAAAAGATTATTTTTTTCTAAATGTTAGTTTATCTAGTTTTTAGCTCTACTCATATGCCTTTTATATCATGAGCTTTTGGAACCTTTTATTTTTTTGATGTCAGGATTGTATGTATTTTTTTTAAAATGTCAAGAAAAACTTGACTTTTATTATTTTTGTATAAAATAAGCATCACTTTAAACAAATTATATCAAAACTCTAGAAGTAAATATATTTACTTCCTGCATGTTTTGATAAACAGTTTTTGAGGTATTGGCTGCCTGAACGCCCAGTAGTAGTAGTGCCACCTCAAAAAAGTACCAGTATGGTTGTCCCTTAAGGGGATCTCCCTCTCCTTCTAAATCATACTGGTACACCTAATTTTCCTTAGTCTTTTGATCATGGCTCTGGAAAAGCCGAGCAGCTCCCTGGCATAGAGGGAGCTGCTTTTTTATAGCTTTTTTCAATAATTCTCCCCTACTTTATACTTAAAAAATCTCAGAAAAAGAATATATTAACATATTATAATATGTTAATATATTCTTTTAACTAACAAAAAAGCCTCTTTCCTAACAAAGAATGAGGCTTTTTATTTATTAAAATAATTTTAATTGTTTTATTGTACAAGATATATCAAAAGTAAAATTATTACTAACAGCAAATCAATATACATTAGAAGAACTTGTTCCTAATACTATATTTGAATCAGGTAAATTCCGATGAGATGAGGTCATATTTACTATTTCTTTTGGTCCACCACTACTATGTCATGTTATCATATATATATGTGAAGACCATCAATTACCATCAAATTTTCTACACATCATAGTTATCATTTTTGGATGATTTGTACTTGTAAAATCATTAAACCATTCATAACTTGTTCATGCTCTAATTGTTGAAGTAGTTATTACATCTCAAGAAATAGAACTTGCTTTTATTCCTCAGTTTACTTCTAATTTTTCTGAAGGATCTGTTGTTCAGATTCAGACATTACCAGTTTGTTCTTCTATTGTCATTCTTGGTACTGCATCAAAAGGACTACTTAATCATGCTCAATTATCAGATGTTTTTATATATAATTTATTACTTCAACCATCATAATGAAAACCTGCTCCACGTTGTTCAGATAATCAGTTTTCTCAAAACCATAGTGCTGAAGCATTGGTTGCATTAGATACATTATCATCTGCTATTCTTAAAACAGGAGAATCTCATAATATATCCAAATTATAATCAGGTGTAGTTGTTCAAATTCATACTTTACCAGCACTATCAATATGAAATGCTGTAGTCATAGCAACATCATTCCCTATTGGTACTGGTGATTTTGGTGCCATTTTAAATGATAGATGACTACTTCATACTTCTAAAGATGATTTAGCTGTGTCTAATTCATTAGAAGATACATAACCTGCTGCTCAAGATTTTGGTCTAACACTTCTCCCTAAAGACCATGCTGCAGAGCTATAAAGAGTTCACAATACATTAGAATAACGATTAACTTGTTCTCAATATCTATTTTGAATCAGTGTAGAACCATTAGTTGCTCAGTTTGTTCCTGCTGTAATTGCTCAATCTACATATAATCTATCATTATTATAGACAGTATCAAAACCTATTCATACATTACCACTGGAATCAATTCTCATTTTTTCTCATGCATTAGTCCCAAAAGTCATAGGGTAATCTCAATATGAGATGAATTTTGCTTCTCATCAAGTTGTTTCATATCTTAAAGAGTTCCTATCCCATAATCATATAGTTATTCATTTTGTTGGATTTGTTGTACTATTATGAATCTCAAGACGTTGAGTATTTCAAATTAATGCTTGATCTCATTGTATACTTAATTTTCAATTCTCCACACTTATCCCCCCTAACTTATTATTCACATCTTGATACCAGCTTGCTGTAATACTATCTCAGCTGGTTACTGTTGGATCTGTTGTTGATCTGATGCTGGCTGCATAGGCTACTGAGAATACTGTTAGTCAGAAAAATGTTCAGAATACTATTCATTTATAAGCTGTTTTGGTTGTGTTTGTTAGTATGTTTTTCATAATTTTTGTTTTATGTAATAAAACCCCTCTGTCCTTTGGACATCTCCCCTTGTCAGGGGAGAAAAAATATAGCTCCTCCACTTGCCAGAAGGAGGCTAGGAGGGATTAATTGCTATCCAATCTATCCCATTATAAAAAAAAAAAAAAACGCAAATCTTTTTTTGATTTTTTTTTTGATTTTTTTAAATCTCATTTATTACTTCAAATCATTTAAAACTTCA
>CAYFPB010000040.1:0-10676 GCA_964344895.1 uncultured Candidatus Peribacteria bacterium
AGAAAAATTAAGAAAAATTAGTATAAATTATCTACATCTAAAGATATACTTATTGCTTCCTTTAAATCTTCATAATATATACTTTCTAATATTCATATTTTTTCTAAAATATAAGCTTTATCAACTGTTATAATTTGGCTTCACAAAAACCTAGATCTTATGCTTAATCAATTTTTAGATGATGACTCTATCCAAAACTCACTTGGAAAAACTTCTTTTTTAACTTTTGTTAATGGTACAACTAATAGAGTACTTGAATATT
Source organism: uncultured Candidatus Peribacteria bacterium (assembly GCA_964344895.1). GTDB lineage: Bacteria > Patescibacteriota > Gracilibacteria > BD1-5 > UBA6164 > UBA6164. The sequence continues at coordinate 263 of CAYFPB010000040.1, forward strand.
TATTAAATAAATTACTTTGAATTACAACACAAGGTCTAATTCATGCCTGAGTATGTCATTTTCTAGGATTCAAATTTACTTTTACTATATCATATTTATATATTTCCATTATTAATCTTTTATTGAATTAAATTGTAGCTTTCTAAAGTCTCAGCTATTATTCTTATACTCCTTCTGCCTATCTAATAATCATTGCTTTACCTTAGATTCTAACTCATATTTTTGATAGTATTCTAATCATTTTTCTATTATAGATTTTTTTGTAACTTTTTTATTTTTTGATTCTTTATCTAAATAAACAAAATATTTTTTTCAAAGAGTTGTAGTTATAGTATGATTCATAAATATATTATTACTTTATAAAATATACATATATTATATAAATATTTATATTTATTGCAAGAAAAAAGTTAGCTAAATAATTTAACTAACTTTTTTTGTAATTTATATTAAAAATCACTTTCATGTTCTATTTCATGAGTAACCTCTTCTAGGTGTTCTTCTGAAACATCTACTCATTCATCATCTGGATCAAAATATTCTTCTTGTTGGTCTACTAGTTGACCATCTCTATGAAGTTTTCTATATTGTTTTCAAGCTGGGATAAGTCTACCAATAATGATATTTTCTTTCATTTCTTTAAACTTATCTATTTTACCTGATACAGATCATTCAACAAGAACTCTAACTGTTTCTTGGAACGATGCTGCAGATAACCAAGAGTCTGTATATAAAGAAATTTTTGTAATACCAAGAAGTAATCTTTCAGCTATAGCAACTTTCTTACCTTCTTTAATTAACTTATTATTCCCAGATTTAAATGTAATAATATCTACTATATCTCATGGGAAAAATTCACTATCTCATTTAGAAGTAACTCTTACTCTACTAAACATTTGTCTTACAATTAATTCAATATGTTTAGAATTTACTGTTTGACCTTGAGATTCATATATAGATTTAATATCATCTACAATATATTGTTCAGCAGCAAGTATTCATGCTACATCTTTTAGTTTTTGTAGATCAAGAGATCCTGGAGTAAGCTTTTGACCAAGTTTTACTTTATCACCATCTTTTACAAGTAAGTTTGTACCCATATCAAAACTATATTCAAATACTCTAGGTTCTACATCTTTTATAACTAGTAATCAGTCTTCTATTTTTTTAACTTCTCATGCAAACTTAGCAGTAAGTTTTTGTTTAAACTTATTACTTCTAGCTATGATTTGTTTTTTCTTAATAGCTTGACCAACTTTTACAGCTACATCAAAATGATCATCAAAATAATATTCATCTTTTACTAATTCCTCAGCAGTAACTCTAACAATAATATTTGATTCTGTTTGTTCTACTTCAACTATTCAATCTATATCAGCTATTTCAGCAACTACTTTTGGTTTTCTTGCCTCAAATAATTCTTCAACTCTAGCTAAACCTTGTGTCATATCTCATCCTTCTTTGGCTACTCAACCAGAGTGGAAAGTTCTCATGGTAAGCTGAGTACCAGGTTCTCAGATAGATTGAGCTGCTATTACTCAAACAGGAGTACCTGTTTCTACTTCTCTGTTTAAACCTAAGTCTAAACCATAACAAGCTTTACATACACCTCATTCTGTTTCACAAGTAAGAACTGATCTAATACTTACTTCATTTATCTCATTATCATTTAATAATTTTATTATATCTGTTTCAACTATAGTACCAGCTTCAACTAATACATTTCATTTACTATCTTTTACATCAATTGCTATAGTATGAGAATATATTCTATCTTCAAATTTTTCATCAAAACTTCAAGTAGCTTCTCATCTAACTACTGTTTTATAGTGAACTGTATTACAGTCATCTTCTTTAATAATTATATTTTGAGAAGAATCAACAAGTCTTCTTGTTAAGTACCCTGATTGTGCTGTTTTTAAGGCCGTATCAGATTTACCTTTTCTTCAACCATGTGTTGCAATAAAGTATTCTAGAGCTCCAAATCATTCTTTAAGAGTTGATTTAATTGGTAACTCAATTGTTTTACCTGTTGTAGAAGCAACTAATCATTTCATTCAACATAATTGAGTAATATTTCACCAATTTCATCTTGCTCATGAATCAATGAAGTTGTATATATGATTTTTATTATCAAATAATTCCTTCATTTCAGACTCAATAACTTTTTTAACTTCAGCCCAGATTTTTATTGATTGATTATATTTTTCATCTTCTGTTAAGAACCCTTGCCAATGTTTCTTTTGAATATATTTAACTTTTTCAGCTCAAGCAGCTAATAAGTCTTTTTTGTTTTCTGGCATTACCATATCATCTTTTGATATAGATAAACCTGAAAGTGTAGAGTATGTATAACCAAAGTTTTTAATATCATCTACAAATTGTGCAGTAACTTCTTGTCATAACTCTTCAAAAGATCTAGATAGAATTTTTTTAATAACTCATTTTTTAAGAGCTTCATTAATAAATCCTAATTCTTCTGGAACTATTTCATTAAATAATAATCTACCATAACAAGTTTCAACTAATTCTCAGTTAATTCTTACTTTAATAAGAGATTTAATACCTATAATACCTGCATCATATGCAACTTCAACATCATTTAAGTCAGCAAATACTTTTCCTGCTCAAATTCCATCTGGATCAGTTACAGTAACATAATATGATCACAATATCATATCTTGAGATGGAGTTACTATTGGTTCTCAACTTGAAGGAGCTAGTAAGTTTCTAGAAGTAACCATTAATTCTCTAGCTTCTTTTTGAGCTTTTTCAGTAATTGGTAAGTGTATTGCCATTTGGTCACCATCGAAGTCTGCATTAAATGCTGGACAAGTTAATGGGTGTAATTGTATAGCTTTACCTTCAACAAGTACTGGTTTAAATGCTTGTATTGATAGTCTATGAAGAGTTGGTGCTCTGTTTAGTAATACATATTTACCATGAATTACTTCATCAAGTGCATCCCAAACTTCTTTTATACCTTTTTCTATTACTTTTTCAGCATGTTTAATATTATAAACTATTCATTCATCTATTAATTTAGCTATAACAAATGGTTTAAATAATATTAATGCCATTGATTTTGGTAAACCACATTCATCCATTTTTAATGATGGACCAACAACAATTACAGATCTAGCTGAGTAATCAACCCTCTTACCTAGTAAGTTTTGTCTGAAACGACCTTGTTTACCTTTTAATACTTCTGTTAATGATTTTAATTTTTTCTTGTTTGCTGTTACAAAACCTGATCTATTAGTTCTTGTTTCACCTGTTAATAACATATCAACTGATTCTTGAAGCATTCTTTTTTCATTTTTTAAGATTACATCAGGAGCTCATAATTCTATAAGTTTTTTCAGTCTGTTATTTCTATTAATAACTCTTCTATATAAATCATTTAAGTCAGAACTTGCAAATCTTCAACCATCAAGTTGAATCATTGGTCTTAAATCTGGTGGTATAATTGGTAGTGCTGTCAAAATAAACCATTCAGGTCTTTGTCCTGATTTTAGTAAATTTGAAGCTAATTTGATTTTTTGTAATATTTTCTTTTGTTTTAATTGAGTTGCAACTCTTAATTCTTTTTCTTGTTGTTCTATAAACTCTAACAAGTCTATTCTTGAAAGTAGAGTATGTAAGTGTTCTGCTCAAGTTCATCATTTAAATACATGAGGAAATTTTGCATATAATACTCTATATTCTAGCTCTCAGATAATAGCTCAAACTTTTAGTGATTTCAATCCATCTCTTAATTCTTCATATTCTTTTGTTAAGTCATCTATTCTTGCCATAAGACTAGCTTCTTCAACTTTGAATTGTTTTTCAGTAAGTTCTTTTGCTTCTTTTTTAAGTTGTAATTCATTTATTTGTCTTTGAATTTCTTTTTGTAATTCTGATTTTGATACTTTATATTTATCTTCTAATTCTTTATTTGCTTCTGTTAATTTATCTTCAAAAACGTCTGTTACTATATATGATGCAAAATATACTACTTGTTCTAATTTTTTTACTGGTAGATCTAGTAATAGACCAATTCTACCTGGTACTGATTTTAAATACCATGTATGTGCTACTGGTGCATATAAATCTATATGAGCCATTCTATCTCTTCTAACTGAAGATTTAGTAACTTCTACTCAACATCTTTCACATACGATTCCTTTATATCTAATTCTTTTATATTTTCCACATGCACATTCATAGTTTTTTCTAGGACCAAAGATTTGTTCACAAAATAAACCTCCTCTTTCTGGTCTTTGTGTTCTATAGTTTATAGTTTCACTTATAAGAACTTTTCAATGTGATAAAGATCTAATTCTTTCTGGTGATGAAATACCTAGAGAAATTCAAGCTAGATTATCTAAATTTTTTCATTTAGTTATATCTTTTTTACCTATATCTTTTGATATTTCTGAAAAATCTGTAACTCTATCATATAAAAAGTTTTCTAAAGATGTATCTATCATTATTTTTTAGTTAATAATTAATGGTTTTGCTCCCCCTACCCTTTGGGCATCCCCCTCATTGAGGGGGAACTTTTTTATGTCTCCCTCAATGAGGGAGATGTCACGATAGTGACAGAGGGAGTTATTTATCTTTTTTTTCTTCTTCTTTTTCTGTTCCAATTTTGTTTTCTATTTCTACTATCTTTTCATATCTTTCCATTGCTTCTCTTTCTTTATCACTTAATTCATATTTATCAAGTAAGTCTAAATCTAATCAAATAGACTGTAGTTCTTTTAATAATACATTAAATGATTCTGGAATATTTGGTTTTTTAATTGGAGCATTTTTAACAATAGCTTCATAAGCTTGTGTTCTACCTGCAACATCATCAGATTTGATAGTAATCATTTCTTGTAAGATATTACTAGCTGCATATGCTTCAAGAGCCCAAACCTCCATTTCTCAGAATCTTTGACCTCAGTTTTGAGCTTTACCTCAAAGTGGTTGTTGAGTAACCATTGAGTATGGTCAAACACTTCTAGCATGGATTTTATCTTCAACTAAGTGGTGAAGTTTAAGCATATATTTGACTCAAACAACAGTTCTTTCTTTAAATGCTTCTCATGTATTACCATCAAAAAGTTGAACCTTACCATCTGAATCCATTCATGCTTTCTCCATTATATCATTAACTTGTCCTATAGACATACCATTTAGTATCGGTGTTGCTACTTTTATTCATAATTTTCTAGCAGCCATTCATACATGTGTTTCAAGTACTTGTCATATGTTCATTCTTGATACTACTCATAGTGGATTTAGTATAATATCAACTGGAGTACCATCTTCCATAAATGGCATATCACAAGCTGGAACTATTCTAGAAACAATTCACTTATTACCATGTCTACCTGCCATCTTATCTCATACTTCAATTTTTCTTGTTTGTGCTACAAACACTTTTACTTGTTTAAATACTCATGTTTGTAAGTTATCTCCATTTTCTCTTTTTAGAATATGAACTCATATTACTTTACCTCATTGTCCTGAAGGTAATCTTAAAGATGAATCTTTTACATCTTTTGATTTATCACCAAATATAGCTCTAAGTAATCTTTCTTCAGGAGAAAGTTCTTGCTCACCTTTTGGCGTTATTTTTCAACATAATATAGAACCTCATTCTACATATGAACCTACTCTAATAATTCAATCTACATCTAAATCCTTTAATTTTAAACTTGATACATTTGGTATATCATCAGTTGTTTGTTCAGGTCCTAATTTAGTTTCTCTTACATCAGTAGAATATTCTTTGATATGTATAGATGTAAAATGATCTTGTTCAACTAATCTTTCTGAAATAATAATCGCATCCTCAAAGTTATAACCTTTCCATGGCATATATGCAACAGTTAAGTTTCTTCAAAGTGCTAGCTCTCATTTTTCACAAGAGTGTCCATCACATAAAACATCACCCTTTTTAATTTTTTGTCAGTGAGATACAAGTGGTACTTGATGAACTATTTCATCACCATTTGATCTTTTAAATGTAGTAAGATTATATAATTTTTTCTCTCATGATTTATATAATACAGTTATATGTTTTGCATCAACTCAAATAATTTCACCATCTTCTTCTGCTACAATTACATAACCTGATCATTCTCATACTATTCTTTCCATACCTGTTCATACAACTGGAGATTGTGGCCTTACTAATGGTACTGCTTGTCTCATCATATTTGACCCCATTTCCGCTCTTGTCGCATCATCATGTTCTAAGAAAGGTAGAAGTGATGTTTCAATTGACATCGTTTGTTTTGGTGAAACATCTATATGAGTTATTTCTCTGATATATGATATAGTTGGTTCATTACCTGCTCTTGAAGATAGTCTAGTATCTAAGAAGTTTCCATATTCATCAACTGGTGAACCTGCTTCTGCTATATTTAGCACTCTTTCTTGGTGAGCATCAAAGTAATCAAAGTTTTCTCCTAAAAATCCTCTTACTTCTATTTTTTCTTCTTTTACTGCTTTTGCTATAGCTTTAGCATCTTTTTCATCTATTAATTTTTTATCTTCAACTATTACTTTTCCATTATCTCCTACAATATCTCATAAAGCATATCTATTTACAGCTGTTTTTCCATCATTTGCTACATAGTGTTCTACTGTTCTAAATGGAGTTAGTATAAAACCATGTTTATCTACTTTTGCATATGAAGAAAAATGTAATACTAATCAGATATTTGGTCATTCTGGTGTTGCAATTGGACATATTCTACCATATTGAGTTGGGTGAACATCTCTCACTTCAAAACTCGCTCTTTCTCTTGTTAATCAACCTGGACCTAGAGCTGAAACTCTTCTCTTGTGACCTAATTCTGAAAGAGGATTTGTTTGATCCATGAATTGTGATAATTGAGATGAACCAAAAAATTCTTTTATAATTGCTATAATAGGTCTAGAGTTTATAAATGTTCATGGTGTAGCATCATCTAGTTCAACTATTGTCATTCTATCTTTTGCTATTCTTTCCATTCTAGCTATACCTACCTTGATTTTATCCATTACTAATTCTCAAACTGATCTTACTCTTCTGTTTTCTAAGTGATCTATATCATCAACTCTGTGTCCTGGTACTTCATAAACTAAGTTTAGGTAATACTTTAGAGCTGTAACTATATCTTCTAGTGATAAAAATTTACCATTTTCATCTGAATATTCTTTTTCTAATCCTAATTTTGATTTCATTTTTAGTCTAGCAACTTCTCCTAAATCAAATCTTTTTTCATCAAAGAATGTTACATTAAATAATTCTTCTACTCTTTCATCTGTTGCTAAATCTCCTGGTCTTAATAATTTGTATAAAGCATGTAGTGCTTCTAATCTATCTGTTGTTTTATCTTTTTCTAGAGTTGGTGCTATATTATTTGCGATAACATCATCTCCTAATTCTTTAAATGTATCTAATATTTCAGCATTTGATTCCATACCAAAAGCTCTTAGTACTATTGATATTGGTAATTTTCTTTTCTTATCTATTTTTACATTGATTATACCTTTTTTCTCAATATCTATTTCAAACCAAGATCATCTTCCTGGAATTACTTTTAGAGAGTGTCAGTTTTCTCAATATGTAAAAAATATACCTGTTGATCTAACTATTTGGTTAACGATTACTCTTTGTATTCAGTTAACTATAAATGTTGCCATATCTGTCATAAGTGGTATACCACCCATATATACATCTTGTTCCTTGATTTCTCCTGACTCTTTATTTAACATTTCAAGTCTTACTTTTAATGGAGCTTCATAGTTAAGATTTTTCATCGTACATGTTTCAGGATCATATTTTGGTTCTTCTAAAGCAAATCATTTATAATATATATCTACTTTTTCTCCAGAGTGATCTGAAATTGGGAATGATTCAGTAAAAACTTTATCTATTCAGTTTTTCAAAAAATCATTATAAGAATCTAATTGTACTTCTAAAAGTTCTGGTATTCATACTACTGATCTATCATCTGTAAAAAAATGACGACCTTTAATATCATATAAACTACCTACTCTTTTATTTTCCGCTGTAGCTTTTATAGCCATATTCTATTATTTAGTTATAAAAATAAAACAATATTTTAACCCCTCTGCCTTTCAGGCATCTCCCCTTGTCAGGGGAGAATTATAGGAGATAGTTTTGAGGAAGGAGCTACACAATCATAAAATTACCTCTTGTTTTGCATACACAAAAATTGCCCTAACCCATCAGAATTACACAATCGAGGCTAGTGCGAACCAGTGGATTATATACAAAAACTCGAAAAAACAAAATGTTTTTTCGAGTTTTTAGTTTTATTTCAATTTTTTATTAATATCTTCAATTTTTACTTTTAATTCTGGTATATCAATTTTTAAAGTATTCCATATAGTTTCTAAATCTAATCAAAAATAATCATGAGATATCCAATCCCTTAATCATATTATTTCTTTATATGGTATATTTGGATATTTTCATATCTTTTTTACTGTCTCTCATAAAGCTTGTAATTTCATTAAAGTTGCATCTATTTTCATTTCATTTTCAATAAAATCATCAAAATTGTCTGTAAGCACATATGATTCAAGTGAATCAATTATTCTTAATATTCTTCCAATATAAATTTTTTCTTCCTTCATTTTTTAATATATTAATAACTTATCTTTTTCTATATAGTTTCTTATATCACTATTTAAATACTGTTCATTAACTAAATCAACTTTTAAATTAAGCTCTTTTTCTAACAAATTTTTATTTCTTACAAAGCTTAATCATCATTTTTTTACTCACTTTTTTTTCTTATACAAAAGATCTATATCACTATCTTTAGTTTGTTTATTTCTAGCATAAGATCCTACTAAATACAAATGCTCTACTCATATATTATCAAATATTTTTTTTATATTATCTTTCTTCAAAGCTTTTAATAAATCTTGTTGTGATACCATTATATTATAATTATATTTTAATATATAATTTAGTATATAAAAAAACATGAAAAAACAAAATGTTTTTTCATGTTTTTTTATTATTATAAATCCATAAAAATTTCTTTTTTAGATTTTCATGTATCTTCTGATACAAATCTCAAAATATTATTAAATGTTCAACTTTTTATTTCTTTATGATTTGGTATTATTAAAGACTCTCAATTATCATATCTTAATTTTATATGACTTCAGTTTTGAGAAATATTTTCATATCAATATTTTTTACACAATACTTTTATTAATTTTTTTCACGATATCACTCTAAATGGCGTCATTTTTCTATCTATATTACTAAACTAAATTCTTTTAAATTATTGATTTTTTCTACTTTATCATCAGTTTGTTTATATAAAGCTAAAGCTTCATTAATATTTTCAATTAATTCTTCAAAACTATCAGCTTGAGTTACTATTCTATACTTAGGCAAGCATGCAGAATATCATTTTTTTTCTCTTGTTATTTCTATTTTCATAATTATTTTTTATATTTTATATATACTCATACTATACAAAAACTAGAAAAAACAAAATGTTTTTTCTAGTTTTTTTCTAGTTTTTTAATTATTTTGACAGAATTTTTCACAAAATAACTTAGATATATTAACTAAATCTTGATTTGATATTTTTCATAATTTTCAAATAATTATACTTTTATCTACTGTATTTATATTTAATAATTTCAAATAAGAATCAGTTTTTAAATTATTTAAATCATTTTTTTTAATAATATATTCTCAAAATATATTTATTTTATTTGAAGTTATTGGCATTACTATATAGTCATTTCATAAATCTTCCCATAATAATACTGGCCTTAATTTAAAGTTTTTAAAATCAGAAAAAGGAAAATTTATCAATAATATATCTCATCTATTATACATTTTTTATATCATTTATAGAGTAAACTGTTTCATCTTTTTCCCATATTTTATTTAAAGATGTTTCAATATTTTTATAATATCATTTATCTTTATAATCAAATTCTTTTTCTAATCACTTTTGTTTTATTACTTCTGCTGGAATTATATAAAATTCTTTCTTTTTTCTTCTTCATATTGTAGTAATGCTTCTATTATATTTAGTTTCATCTAAAATAGTTCACATATTTGCCCTAAAGTATGATGCTGAATAATTCATAATTTAATTGTTGTTATTGTATAAATTGTACAAATTGTATAATAATAAAAAACTAGAAAAAACAAAATATTTTTTCTAGTTTTTAAAATCTATAAATATATTTTTTTGCTATTTTTTCAAGTTTTCTTCTAATTTTTTTATTAATTTTTTAATCTCTTTATGATTAATTTTTATATATTCAAAAGAATTTCAAGATACATATTCACTGTACATATGTGACATTGAATTTCTTATATCTAAAAAATTTTGGTATAATCTCAAAAAGAGTGGATTTATTATTGAAAAATATAAAAAAAGAA
>CAYFPB010000041.1:0-10572 GCA_964344895.1 uncultured Candidatus Peribacteria bacterium
AATCAGTAAAAAAATTAGAAAAAATACAAAAAAACAGACTTTTTTGTATTTTTTTTTGACAAAATAAAAGTTTTTAATATAATCCCAAAGCTTTTTATGAAATATCAAGAAAAGTTTTATTGAAGAGGTTAAGTTAAACTCCTTTTAAAATTAAATTAAAAAGGTCGTTTAACCTCTGACTTTAATTTTGTAATAATAATATTAAGATATGGCTTGAATTATTGCTACAAAGTTGGAAATGACAAGAGTAATGAAGGAGGATAGATTTATACCTATTACTTTATTACAAGTTCCTACTTTGAAAGTTGTAGGATTTAAAACTTTAGAAAAAGATGGTTACAAAGCAATGATTGTAGGTGTTTTAAAAACTAAAGTTGAAGACTCACAACTAGAAGAATGAAAAACTACTTTAAATAAAAGTAATTTTTCAAAAATAGTAGAGTTTCCAGTAACTGATGCTGATACTGAAACTTACAAGGTATGAGATACAATCTCATTAGATGCATTGGAGGGTGATGTAAAAGTAAGTGTTGAATGATTTTCTAAATGAAAATGATTTACATGAGCTATGAAAAAACATAACTTTCATGGGTGACCAGCTGGTCACGGTTCAAAATTCCATAGAGCATTAGGTTCTATCGGTAATAGAAAACCAACAAGAACTCATAAAGGGAAAAAGATGCACGGTCATCATGGTAATACTAAATTTACTATTAAAAAAGTACCAGTTGAGTTAGTGAATAAAGAAATAAACGTCATCGGTGTTAGATGAGGTGTACCAGGATGAAGAAATTCATTTGTAAATATTATTTTTTAGTTATTAAATATTACTCTAATGAAGACTATATTATTTAATCAAAAAGGTAAATCACTAGGAGATATAGAACTAAATGATTTAGTATTTTGATTAGAAGTAAACGAAGGACTAATTCATAGAGCTTTAGTATACCAACTAGCTAATAATAGAATGGTAGTTGCTCATACTAAAACTAGATGAGAAAGAAGAGGTTCTACAAGAAAAATTTATAGACAAAAAGGTACTGGTAGAGCAAGAATGGGTTCAAATAGATCTCCAATCAGAAAAAAAGGTTGAGTTGTATTTGGTCCAAGAAACACAGTGAACTTTACACAGTCTATGAATAAAAAAGAAAGAAGAAAAGCATTATTTATGACTTTATCTTCGAAATTAGCAAATAAAGATCTACTTATAGTAGATAATATTGATTTTAAAGAAATAGGGACTAAAAATATGGCAGAAGTATTTAATGTATTACCTTATAAGGAAAAAGCATTAATTGCATTACCTGCTAAAAATGAAGTTATTGAAAAATCAAGTGCTAATTTACCTTATGTAAAAACAATACTTGTTGATTATTTAAATGTAAAAGACTTATTAAAATATAAAACATTAGTTTTAATGAAAGATTCTTTACAAAATTTAGATAATTTAGCTAAATAATTTTACTCTAAAATAATTAAAATATGAGAATTTTTAGAATATTGAAAAAACCAATTACTACTGAAAAAACTGCAAACTTAGAAATGGATAATAATACATATGTATTTGAAGTTGATAAAGCTGCAACTAAAATTGATATTAAAAAATCAATTTTAGAGTTATATAAGGTAGAAGTTGCCTCTGTAAATGTATTACATACTAGAGAAAAATTTAAGTATGGAAAAAAGAGAGGTATGCAATTAAGAAAAAGATCTACTAAAAAAGCTTATGTAACTTTAAAAGATGCAAAAGCAAAAATAGATTTTACAATTGTAAAATAATTACACTATATAAAAGTATTTTTATATAAAAAAGATTTACTTTTTTAATAATATTAGACAGTGGGAATTAAAAAATTTAAACCTACCACTCCAGGTAGAAGATGAATGACAGTTAATACTTTTGAAGAAATAACTTCAAAATCTCCTTATAAACCACTTACAGTAAAATTAAAAAAACATTCAGGTAGAAATAATACTTGAAGAATTACTATAAGACATCAAGGGAGTGGACATGCTCAAAGATATAGACTTATAGACTTCTATGGAACTGATAAAAAGGGAATAGAGGCTAAAGTAGAAACTATAGAGTATGATCCATATAGAACTGCATACATAGCTTTAATTTGTTTTAAAGATGGAGAAAGAAGATATGTTTTAGCTCATAAAGATATGAAAGTATGAGATAAAATTATAACTGATACAGAAGCTCCACTTGAATCAGGTAATAGAATGGAAGTATGAAATATTCCAACTTGATTACAAGTTTATAATTTAGAATTAATATTAGGACAATGAGCTTCATCAATTAGATCTGCAGGAGCATATGGGACTATATTTTCTCAAGAAGGTGAATATACACAAGTAAAATTACCATCAGGAGAAATAAGATTAGTTCATAAAAAATGTTTTGCTACATTAGGACAAGTTTCTAATACTGACCATAACCAAGTTGTTATTGGTAAAGCAGGTAGATCTAGATGGATGTGAAAAAGACCAACTGTTCGTGGTAAATCTATGAATCCAGTTGATCATCCACATGGTGGTTGAGAAGGACGTTCACCAATAGGTATGAAGGCTCCTAAAACACCATGGTGAAGACCAGCATTAGGGTATAAAACTAGAAAGAGAAAAAAGACTACTTCTAGATGGATACTAAAAACAAGAAAATGAAGACTAATGATATAATTTAAAGTAATGAGTGATAAAACTTATGACTTGAAACTTATAATTTAAAACTAACTTATGACAAGAAGTTTAAAAAAATGACCATTTATTGATGAAAGACTACTTAAAAAAGTTGTTACAATGAATGAATCATGAAAAAAAGGTGTAATTAAAACTTGGTCAAGAACTTGTACTGTTATTCCAGAATTTGTATGACATACATTTGGAGTACATAATGGTAAAGTACACACACCAGTTTTTGTTACAGAAGACATGGTATGACACAAATTATGAGAATTTTCTATGACTAGAAACTTTAGAGGTCATGCATGAAATAAAAAATAGAAATATTTTAACTCATTCCCTTATTTAGGGTATAATTATTAAAATTAATTACTATGAAAGCATACGGAAAAAATATAAGAATTTCTCCGAAAAAATTAAGAGTAGTTGCTGAGGTTATTAGAGGACAAAATGCTTTAGAAGCTTTAAGTTTTCTAAAATTTGCTCCAAAAAAATGAGCAGACCTATTATATAAAATATTAAAATCTGCTTTAGCTAATGCTGAAAATAATGATAACCAAAAAGCAGACACTTTATATATAAGTACTCTTGTAATAAATAAAGGAATTGTTTATAAGAGATGAAATCCTGTATCAAGAGGGAGAATGCATCCAATTTTAAAAAGAACTTCTAATGTAAAATTAGAATTACAAGTAAAATAAAAAATGAATAATGAATAGTGAATAATGAATAATTAATGAATTAGTTATTTATATATTCCAGCCGAAAGGCTGACTTTCATTATTAATTATTAATTATTAATTATTAATTAATTATGTGACATAAAGTAAGTCCAATAGCTTTTAGAATTCCTTATATAAAAACATGGAAATCTACTTGGTATGAAGATAAAAAAACATATAAAACTTCATTAAATATAGATATAAAAGCTAGAGAAATATTAAAAAAAGAGTTAACTGGTATACCACTATGAGATATACTTGTATCTAGAAATCAAGATATCTTAAATGTAGTTGTATATACAGCTAAATCTTCTCTTATTCTAGGAAAAACTGGTGAAAATAAAGAAAGATTAGTTACACTTCTAACTCATAAATTATGAGTTAAAGTTGATCTTGAAATAAGAGATATTAAAAATCCAGACTTAAATGCTAGAGTTGTTTGATTTAACATTTCTAATCAAATAGAAAAAAGAATGCCTTATAAAAGAGCTATTAAACAAGCGATTTCTAGAAGTATGGAAAAAGGTGCTAAATGAATAAAAGTAAAAGTAGGTTGAAGATTAAACTGAGCTGAAATAGCGAGAAAAGAAACTTTTAAAGAATGAAATATACCAACACAAACAATCAGATCTGATATTGATTATATCGCTACTAGAGCTGAGACAGTTTACGGTACTATTTGATTAAAGGTTTGGATATATAAATGAGATATATTTAAGAAATAAAAAAATAAAAATTTGACATTTTGAAATTTTTTATATACTAATTGTGCAAAAAAATGTTACAACCAAAGAGAACTAAATATAGAAAAACCTTTAGATGAAGATTAAAAGGTAAAGCTGTAAGAGGATCTACTATAGCATATGGTGATTTCGCTATTAAAGCTACGACTAGATGATTTATTACATCTAGACAAATAGAATCAGCCAGAAGAGCTATGGTAAGATTTATAAAGAGATGAGGTAAAATCTGGATAAGAATTTTTCCAGACAAACCTTATACTGCAAAACCACTAGAGGTTCCAATGGGTTGAGGTAAGTGATCTGTAGAGATGTATAGAGCTCCTGTAAAACCTGGTAGAGTGTTATTTGAAATAACATGAGTAGAGCCAGAGATTGCAAGGGAAGCTTTTAGGCTTGCTTCATATAAACTACCTGTTAAAACTAAAATAATAGTTGATTAATCATTTTAAAAATGAAAGAAATAAAAGATTTAAAACTACAAGATTTAAAAAAGCTTGATGGATTAAATGAAAAAGATTTAAAAGCTGAACTTGTTAGAGTATCAAAAGACTTATATGTTTTAAAAATGCAAAAACAAGTTGGTGAACTTAAACAAACACATTTAGTTAAAGCTGTTAGAAGATATATAGCACAAATTAATACTGTTGCTACTTCTAAATGATTTAATATAGGTTAATTATTTTAAACTAAACATTAGAGTTTATGAGAACAAAAAAAGGTATTGTTACAAGTGTAGCAATGGATAAAACAATTGTTGTTTCTGTGCATACTTATAAAAGTGACTCAAAATATAAGAAAAGATATAGAGTTACTAAAAAATTCTATGCACATGATGAAAAAAATTCTTGTAAAGAATGACAACAAGTTGTAATTAAAGAAGCTAGACCATTATCTAAATTAAAGAGATGGGAACTAGTAGAAACATTATAGTTAATTTTAAGTTTTTAAAAAGTATTATATGATACAAACAGAATCAAGACTAGTTGTTACAGATAATTCTTGAGCTAAGGAAGTATTGTGTATCAAAGTTTTATGAGGATCACATAGAAGATATGCTTCTATTTGAGATATTATAGTTTGTACAGTTAAAAAAGCTGCTCCAGATGGAACAGTTAAAAAGAAAAAAGTTGTAAAAGCTGTAGTTGTAAGAACCTCAAAAGAAATTAGAAGAAAGGATGGATCTTACGTAAGATTTGATGATAATGCATGTGTTATTATTGATGAAAATAATATGCCTAAATGAACTCGTATATTTGGACCTGTTGCTAGAGAATTAAAATCTAAAGGTTTTCAAAAAATTGTGAGTTTAGCTCCAGAAGTATTATAATTATTACTACTAAATAACAAATTATGAAAATTAGAACTTGAGATAAAGTTAAAGTAATATCTGGTAAAGAAAAAGACAGAGGTCAAGAAGCTGAAGTTTTAAAAGTATTTCCAGATACAAACAAAATCATTGTAAAATGAGTTAATGTTGTTTCAAGACACATTAAAAAACAATGAACAAATCCAGGTCAAATTGTAAAATTCGAAAAAGCAATAGACGCTTCAAGTGTGATGCTAGTTTGTCCTTTTACAAAAAAACCTACAAGAGTTTGATTTATTAAAATCGAAGAAAAATGAAAAACTAAAAAATTTAGATTTTCGAAAAAAGCTGTGAAAGAGAATTCTTGAGAAGCTAAAGATTTTATTATTAAATAAAGGAGTTTATTTTTGTAAAACTATAAAACAAAATGCTTAAGGATAAATATTTAAATGAAATAGTTCCTGCTCTAAAAGATAAACTAGAAATTTCTAATGTAATGGATACTCCAAAATTAGAAAAAATAGTTTTAAATATGTGAATTTGAACATATATTAGATCAGGAAATAAAGACTTCTCTTCTTTAAAAGAACACTTAACATTAATTTCATGACAAGCTTGTACAGTTAGATACGCTAAAAAATCTGTATCAAACTTTAAGTTAAGAGAATGAATGCCAGTATGATTAACGGTTACTTTAAGATGAGATAATATGTATAATTTCTTAGAAAAATTAATTCACATTGTTTTACCAAGGGTAAGAGATTTTAGATGAGTTAATAAAAAATGATTTGATAAAACAGGAAACTACAATTTCTGATTAAAAGATCATACAATTTTCTTAGAAGTTCCACAAAATGACGTAATAAAAAGTCATGGATTACAAATTACAGTTAAAACAACTGCAAAAACTGGAGAAGCCTGAAAAGAGCTTTTAAATCAGTTTGGATTTCCTTTTTCAAAATAATTTTGAAAAAACACAAAAAGTTTAATTTATAAGAGAAATTAAAATGGCTAGAAAGTCAAAAATTGCTAAAGCAAATAAATTAAAAAAGAAATTTTTACAAGCAATAGCGGATTGAAGAAAACCTAAAGAAGCTACAAAAGTTTTTAATTGTTGTAGTGTATGTGGTAGAACTAGAGGATACTTAGGTAAATTTGATATCTGTAGAATTTGTTTTAGAGAAAAAGCTAACGCTGGTGAATTACCAGGAGTTAGAAAATCTAGTTGGTAAAAAATTTTTAAAAATAAATTTAGTTTAATAATTTTATTGTTATGATAATAGATCCAATAGGAGATTTATTAACGAGAATTAGAAACGCATACTTAGCTAGAATTGTAGAAGTAAAACTTCCACATTCTAAATTAAAAGCTGATATCGTAAAAATTCTTAAGAAAAATAAATATATATCTGATTTTGAAGTTGTTGATGAAGAAAACAACAAAAAATCGATAATGCTTACTTTAAATAATGTAAGGGTTACTAAATACATACCTACTTTAAAAAGAATAAGTAAGCCAGGTCAAAGAATTTATGTTCAATCTAAGGACATTAAAAAATCTAGAAACTGACATGGTATATATATTGTTTCAACTCCAAAAGGTGTAATAACTTGATATGAAGCAAGAAGTTTAAATGTAGGATGAGAATTATTGTGTGAAGTTTACTAATACTTCATATTATAAATGAGATTCTATTTAAAATAGAAGTTCCGGTTTATATTAATAATTTATAAAAACAATGTCAAGAATTGGGAAAATGCCAGTTGCTTTACCAGAAAAGGTAGAAGCTACTATTACTGGTAATAATATAAAAGTAAAAGGTCCTTTATGAGAATTATCTTTTGATTTTTCTGATAAAGTAACTGTTACGAAAGAAGAAAATTCTGTTGTTGTAGCTCCTACCTCAGATTCAGCGAAAGCTTTATGGGGGACTACAAGATCTATAATTAATAATTTAGTTGTAGGTGTATCAGAATGATATAAAAAAAGTTTAGAAATAAACGGTGTAGGTTATAAATTTGAAGTATCTTGAACTAAGCTTATTCTAAGTATAGGTTTCTCTCATAAAGTAGAGATGGAATCACCAGAAGGTGTAAAAGTTGCTTTAGATGATAAAGCTAAAAATGTTTTACATATTTCAGGTATAGATAAACAATTAGTTTGAGAATTTGCTTCTAAAGTTAGAGCAAAAAAGAAACCTGAACCATACAAAGGTAAAGGTATTAAATATGTTTGAGAACATATTGTTAGAAAAGCTGGTAAAACAGGTAAATAATAAATTTAACTTATAATAAATTCTAAAATGTTACAAAAAACATTAAAAAGATTAAGAATTAGAAAAAGAATCAGATCTAAAATAAGTTGAACTCCTACTAGACCTCGTCTAGCTGTATATAGAAGTAATTCTAATATATATGCTCAACTTATAGATGATACTAATGGAAAAACTCTTACATCTTTTTCAGATTTAAAATTAGATAAATCTGGAACAAAAACTGATATGGCTACAAAGGTAGGAGAAGAGATGGCTAAAAAAGTAAAAGAATTAAAAGTAGATGAAGTTGTTTTTGATAGAGGATGATTTGCTTATCATGGAAGAGTTAAAGCTTTAGCTGAAGCTTTAAGAGCTTGAGGGCTTAAATTTTAATTAATTAATTACTATAAATATGGCTTTTTCTTGAAAAAATAATAGAAAATGAAAATTTAGAGAACAAAAAAAGGAATTCAAAGAAGAACTTCTTTCTATTGATAGAGTAACTAGAGTTACAGCATGAGGTAGACAATTAAGATTCAGAGCTGTTATGGTTATTTGAGATGGAAAATGAAGAGTAGCATTATGAACATGAAAATCTTGGGAAGTTGTTGATGCAATTGCAAAAGCTGTTGCTGATGCTAAAAAAAGATTAGTAAATGTTAAAATGGATAATGGTACAGTTCCTTACAATCTAGAAGCTAAATATAAAGCAGCAAAAATCATGGTTCACCCTGCTTCAGAAGGTACATGAATTATTGCTGGTTGAGCAGCCAGAAAAGTATTAATGGTTGCTTGATATAAAAATATCTTAGCTAAAAGATATGGTTCTACTAACTTAATAAATAATGCTAGAGCTACTATACAAGCTTTAACATCATTTAAATAATAAATACACAAAATAATAACATTATATATTAATAAGCTTGAACTTATGTTATCATTAACAAATATAAAACCTAGTAAAGGTTCTAGAAAAACTTTTAAAAAATTAGGTAGAGGTAATGGTTCTTGAAAAGGAACTTATTGTGGAAGATGATGTAAAGGTCAAAATTCAAGATCTGGTGGTTGAGTAGCTGCTTGGTTTGAATGAGGACAAACACCTCTTTTTAGAAGAATGCCTAAATTAAAAGGTTTTTCAAATGCTATGTTTACAAAAGAATATAGTATAGTGAACATTTCTGATATTGCTGTTTTAGCTGAAAAAGGTATTACAGAAATAGGTAAAGAAGTATTACTAGAAAATAAAGTAGTTAGAAATAAAACGCTTCCAGTAAAATTACTAGGAAAATGAGAATTAAAAGCAGAAGTAAATGTTGTTGTTGATAAAGCTTCATGAACTGCTAGAAAAGCAGTTGAAAAAGCTTGAGGAAAATTAGAAGCTAACTAATTATTTTAAGGAAAATAAAAAACCCTAGCTTTTAGTTTGGGTTTTTATTATTTTTGATTATAATAAAAATAATATTAATTATTAACAATAACAATTATGGCGTTTAATAGTATAAAAAGTGTTTTCCAAAACAAAGGTATAAGAAAAAAAATAATTGCTACTTTACTTTTAGTTTTGGTTTATAAAGTTTTATCTGTTATACCTGTTTACTGAGTGGATACTTCTAAGTTAGCAGCTATAATGGAAGCAAATAAATGATTATCATTTTTTAGTGCTTTAATGGGATGATGATTATCAAATTTTTCTATAATATTAATGGGGTTATCACCATATATTAATGCATTAATCATTATCCAACTTCTATGAGTAATTGTTCCAAAGATTGGTGACTTACAAAAAGAAGGTGAGCAATGACAAAAAAAGATTACAAAATATACTAGATGGTTAACACTTCCTCTAGCATTTGTACAATCTTACTGAATGATTGTATTATTAAATACTTTATCTACATGAGGAACTCTTATAGATATTTCAGATACACAAACAGTATTAACTGCGATGACAATTATTACAGCTTGAACTATGTTTCTAATGTGGTTAGGTGAAATAATGACAGAAAATGGTATTTGAAATGGTATTTCAATAATAATTACAGCTTGAGTATTATCAGCTGTACCATGAGTAATTATAGGTCATATGAATTCTGGAGACTATCCATTATTTGCAGGACTAATATTAGCAACTCTATTAATTATTTATATAATAATTAAGTTTACTGAAGGTAATAGAAGAATTCCTTTAATTTATACTAGAACAGGTAGAGAAGAAAAATCTTACTTTCCTATTAGAGTAAATCAAGCTTGAATGATACCTATTATCTTTGCTATATCTCTAGTTACTTTCCCAGCTATTATTGGACAAATATTAACAGGACAAGGAGCTAGTGATAGTTCACAAGCTATTTGAAAATTTTTACTAGAATACTTTAGTATGACAAATCCTTCATGGGCTTTCATTTGAGTATATTTCTTACTTGTATTAGGTTTTTCATTCTTCTATGTATGAATCACATTCAATACAGAAAATGTTGCTGAAAGTATTCAAAAGAGAGGAGGATATATTCCTGGTATTAGACCATGAAATGATACAGCAGAATATTTAACTAAAGTTTCAGATCACTTAAATCTATATGGTGGTTGATTCCTAGCTTTAATTGCTGTATTACCTTACATAATGTCAAAATTCATGTGACAATCTGTAGATTTCATTATCTCAGCAGCATGATTAATCATTATTGTATCAGTTATACTTGATGTAGTAAGAAAAGTAAATGCTGAAATGCAAATGCATGACTATTCAAAATTTGGATAATAAATTTGCAAAAAGCATAAAAAAAGTTATATTTTAATATGATTAAAATATAGAGTCTGTAAAAAATTTTGTGTATCTGGAAAAATAGCTACTATAAAAA
>CAYFPB010000042.1:0-10568 GCA_964344895.1 uncultured Candidatus Peribacteria bacterium
ATTATGATTATGAGGATTAGGAAAGTTGTTAAAGTGATTGAAATTAAGTAAATGATTAGAAAATAAAGAAGCTTTAGATAAAGATAAAACAGACTTATTAGAAATGAAATGAACTTATAAACTTGATGAAATTAAGAACTTAAATCCTAAAGAAGCAAGTAAAAAAATAGAGGAATTCAGTGATAGTATAGATATAAAATATTTATTAGACAATCCTTCTAGAGTATACGATATGTTAGATATAATAGAATGAATATGTAATTTTACTGATAAAAATTTAAATAATATCTTAAAATTATGACAAAATGATTTAACAGAATATAAAAATAGTTTTATTTTTTTAAGAAAGAAAATAAAATGATTATCTAGTAATAATGAGTTAAAATGACCTTTAAAAAATGAAGTTAATGAAATACTTAATAATAATATAAGAAAAACTTATTGATTAATATTTGATAAATAAAAAAATAATGAATTATATAAAAGAATTTAATGATGAACATAAAGCATATAAACAATGGGAAAATATGCATTTATCTAAATTTCAAGATTTAGATAACTTTTTAATTGAGACTAAAAAAGTAGTAGATTATTATTTTAATAATCAAAATGATTTTAAGAATAAAGAGGATTTTATTAAATATTTAAAAGAACAAATTATATTTTATGTAAATAGTTATTCTTTAACAAGAAAAGAAAAAGTAGATTTAAGGGAAAGAATTAATTTTATAGATGAGACATATGATAAATTAATATATTATTGAGAAGAAAATCCAGTTGAAGCTAGAAGGCAAAGAGTCAAAAATAAAAAGATAAGTTGAGAAAAATGAAAAATTAGATGATATTTTTGAAAAATATTAAAAAATTAATTTTTATATTTTTGTGCAAGTTTAGTTATACAAAAAATACATTTCAGAGATTCTAACTATATAACATTCCTTAGGTACATTTATATTATAGGCTATAGGGGGAGGATAGGGGGGCTATAATAATTTTTTGAAAAAAAAGTTGATTTCTTGTGAAAAAAATATATAATATCTCTATGAGACCACTGTAATATTTTTATACTAGAAGTATAGATTGTTGCAAGGGTAGTATTGCAAGTTTTCTTTTACTTAAGCCAAGAAGTGTCGCGAAGCGAGTTGTGCAGAGGTCTGCAATACCTTGTACAGCGGTTCAATTCCGCTTGGCACCTCCATAAAGAATTAAAAAAACTGATTAGTTTTAAACTAATCAGTTTTTTTGTATTTTAAAAGAGTTTTAATATATATTAAAAAAGAAAAAAGATTTGATTTTTATAATTAATTATTTAAACTAAGCTTTGTTATTATTATAATTAATAAATTATGAAAAATAGTAAAAGGGAATTAGATGCTTTGAAAAAATATAGAGTTTTTAAAGAAAAACTACATTGAAGTAGAACTAAAGAAATGCAAAAAAAATTAGAAGAAGCTTTTAATCAAATAGGATAATATGAATAATTTTGATTTTGTAAAAGATATATCATTAAATGAAAAACTAAAAGAAACTTATATTTATATTAAGTTTCTTTTATCATTAGAAAGAAAAAATATAGCTAGTGAAGTATTAATATCTTTAAATAGAGATATTATAATACATATAGCTTCAATTTTAGAATGATTATTAAGTTATTTATTAATAGAAATATATAATAGATGAACAAAAAAAGAAATGAATGTGATTAATAAACTATTAATAAAAAAAGAATATAAAAAAGTATCAAATATAAAAATAAAAATATATATTGAAGAAAAGGAAGTGTATTATTGTTTTTTAAAAGAGGAAAAATGAAAAATTAATTGAAAATTAAATTTATGAATAATATTAAAATTTTTAAAAAAATTAAAAATCTTTAATAATGATTTATATGAATGAATTGAAGATATACAAAAAATAAGAAATGATTTACATATACAAAAATCATTAGAAAATAATTTATATGAAAAAGAATTATCATATGATAAAATGTTAGAAATTTTTAAGTTTACAAGAAAAATACAAGATAAAATAATTATAAAACTTAATGATTTAAATAAATAGAAAAGACTAAAGCTTTAATTAATGTTTAAAAGATGATTTCTGTAAACTATAGAAATCATCTTTTTTGTATTTTAAGATAATTTTAATATATATTAAAAAATAAAAAAGATTTGACAATTTAGACTAGTATAAGTATTTTATATGTGCCAAAATAACAGTTTTAAAGATTTGAACTTTTATAAAGATATAAAAGGGCAACTTATGTTGTCTCTTTTTGTCCTTTGTTTTTATAAAGGTTCAAACTGTTGTTTTGGCGAACATTAAGACTTCATAAGTTGTCCTTTTTTGTTTGCCAAAACATCATCACATAAACTCATTTTTTTTGGCAGTTACTTTATTTTAGTAATTGCTTTTTTGTTATGGAAAATTATTATTATATCTTATTATTTTTATTAATAGTCTTATTATTTTTAAATATATATTATTTATATAAGTTTAAAAATGAGATTTTATATAAAATAAAAATGTCAATTGAACCCAAATTTTTAGAAATAGCTATTTCACCACAATCAAATAAGCTAATATGATTAGCTATAGATATATGGAGATTAGAAGAAAGATTTTTTAATATTGATAATATTACTGATTTAGATAAAGAAAAGTTAAAAAATAGTATAAAAAGAATTAAAAGATTATCTGAAGAAAATAATATTGAAATAAAATGATTTACTTGAGAAAAATATTCAGAAGAAGTAAATATATATGAATTAAAGTGAACAGAAGTAACAGATAATAAAAATTTAGCATACATAATAAAGGATACAATAGAGCCTGCTGTTATTATTAATTGAGAAATAATAAAACAAGCTAAGGTTATTGTTTACAAATTTAATTCCTAAAATAATAAATATGTCTACTATACAAATTTGAATAGATTTATGAACTACTAATTCTGCTATAGCATATAATAATTCATGAAAAATTGAAATTATTAAGAATTTTGAATTAGATGATTTTACTCCCTCTGTTTTTTGATATGATAAAGCTAAAAATCCATTAGTTTGAAAAAGAGCTTATGAAAAGTTATTTAAGTATGCTGATAAGTGAGATATACAGAATTTTAAAGCAGAAGTAAAAAGATTGATGTGAACACCTGAAATTACATTTTTTCCTAGAGTGGAGAAAAATATGAAAGCAGAAGAAATATCATCTGAAATATTAAAGTATTTAAAATCTACAGTTACTAGAAAATATCCTGATATAGATACAACTTGAGTTATAATTACGATACCTGCTCATTTTTCTACAACTGAATCTGAAGCTACAAAAAGAGCATGAGAATTAGCATGATTTAAACAAGTAGTTTTATTACAAGAACCAATAGCAGCAGCAATTGCATATTGATTTTGAGAAGAAAAAAATACTAACTGGCTTGTTTATGATTTATGATGAGGTACTTTTGATATTGCAATAATACAATCTCAAAATTGATTATTAAATATCATTTCAAGTAAATGAGATAATTTTTTATGAGGAAAAGATTTTGATTGGGCTATTGTAGATGAAATTTTTATACCAAAAATTTTAGAAAAATATAGTTTATTAAATTTTAATAGATGAAATGAAAAATTTAAGAATGTATTTAATATACTTAAATGATTAGCAGAAAATACTAAAAAAATGTTATCTTATGATAATGAAGTAAATATTGAGATAGATAAGGTTTGAGAAGATGATAATGGAGAAGAGATTTACTTAAATATAGCTATTAATATTAAAGAATTCGAAAATATAATTAAACCTTTTGTAAGTAAATCAATTTCTTTAACTAAAGATGCTATAAATGAATCATGAATTAGTAAAAAATCAATTGAAAAGATTGTTCTTGTGTGATGAAGTACTCAAACTCCATATATAAAAGAACAATTAGAAAAAGAGTTTTGAATAACCGCAGATTCTAGAGTAAATCCATTAACTGTTGTTGCGGATTGAGCTGCAATTTATTCTTCAACTCAGATTATTAAAGCTGAACATAAAGAAAATAATAATAAAGTTTTATTAAATTCATATAATATAAAATTAAATTATGAACCAGTTACCATAGATGATGAAGAAATAGTTAGTTGAATTATAGATTGATTAAATGAAGAAGAAGAGTTTTTTATACAAATTCAGAGTGAGGGGGGATACTATTCAAGTAATAAAATATTAATTAAAAACTGAAAATTCTTAGCAAATATTAAAATTGAAACATGAAAACCAAACAATTTTTGGATATATTTATTTAATAATAAATGAGATACTTTAGAGCTTAGTAATGACAGTTTTACAATAAGTCATTGAATGGCTGTATGAAGTATACCAGTTCCATATAATATTTGAGTTGCAATAGTTAAACAAAGTGAATCTTTAAGTTGGTGAGATGAAATGTATTGGTTTTTTGAAAAAAACTCAAAATTACCTCTTTCAAAAACAATTGAATTCAAAACAACTAAATTATTAGTTAAGTGATCAGAGACAAATGCTTTACCTATAAAAGTATTTGAAGGTGAATCTAGTATACCAAATAGAAATTTATTTATCTGTGAAGTAGGAGTATCTTGAGAAGACATTCCTTATGATTTAGATGAATGAACTCCTGTTGAAGTTACTATAGATATAGATGAATCAAGACAGTTATCTGTAAATGTATATATTCCATCCATAGATATAAACTTAAATGCTCGTAAAACAATTTTAGATGAAAAAATAGATATAGATTTGTTAAATAAAGATTTAAAAGAAGAATGTGACAGATATGCTAAAATTAGACATTCATTAACTCCACTACAAAAAGATGAATGTGATCAAGAAATCTCTTATTTAGAAAATTCTGTTAATAATACTTGATATGATGAAGATGAAAAAAGAAAAGCTAATAAGAAGTTAAAAGATTTTAAAATTCAACTTGATAAATTGGAAAAAAATACTGAATTGGATATTTTATTATCTAAATTTAAAGAATTAACTGAAACTTTAAATGAATTTGAAACTAAATTTTCTGAACATAAAGATTATAAAGTTCAAGAATTAATTATAAGGTACAAAACAATTAAAAGTGCTTGAGAAAGAGCTGTTGCAGATAAAGATAAAATATTATTAGTATCAATAAATGAACAATTAGAAACATTATTAACTAATTTATTAATGGAAGGAATAACTTGGTGGACAAATGTTTATAATGATTTAAAATTTTGATGATATAATTTTAATAATCAAGATAGTGCAGATTTTTATTTTAAAAAATGAGAAAATGCAATAAAAAATGAAGATAAAATTGAACTTGAAAGTTGTGTAAGAGAGTTAATGAACTTGTTACCAAAAGATGAATTATGAAATATAGAATGATGAAATCTATCATGAATTACAATTTAACTAAAATAAAATGATATTACAAAACTCATATAATATTCTTTGACTTGATATAACATCAACTCAAAAACAAATTACAAAAAGGTGAAAAGACATTTTAAAATATCTTGCTATTTGAGAATCTCCAGATTTTGAAAATGATTTATTTTTTTCAAAAGAATATAGGAATGAAATATATGTAAAGGAAGCAATTGATAATCTTACTAATCCTAAAAATAGACTATTAAATGTATTTTTTTGGTTTGATATTGATGATGAGAGAGATAAAGAACTATTTTTATTAATTAATGAAAAAGATTTTAACTGAGCCATTACTTTGCTTGAAAGTTCTAGTAATACTAAAAATTTAATAATATTATATAGTTTAATATTATTAAATAAAGAAATAAATGATATAAAATTAGATAATACTTCAATAGAACTAGTTGAAAAACTAATTATTATGTTTGATGATTTATTAAAGGATGAAAAATTTTGGAAAGTATTTGAGAAAAAATTTTATTTATATGATGATTTATCAACAGATAAAAAAATATTAAATGATTTTCAATTAGATATATGAACATATTTATCAGATATATTTTATGATATCTCAAAAAATCTTTGAGATAATAATGTGTTAAAAGTATTTAATAAATATTTTAAAAATACTAAATGAAATAAAACAAATAGTGAAATTGATGCTTTATATTGAGAGTTAACAAAAATTGTTGAAAAGTTAGAAAGAATGGATATTAGTGAAGACTGAGTATTTGATGAGGATGAAAAGCAGGAGTTAAAAAATACATATAAAGAAATAGATAATGTATTAAAAAAAATTAAAGATATTTGATTATATGATGATAGTAAAACTTTACTTATTAGAGATAATTTAGTAAAAGCTTTAAGAGTTATAATGTTGGATTTATCAAATAATTTAAATGAAGATGAGGAAGTAATAGAGGTACAAAAGTTTGCACTAAAAATTGTTTGAACAGATTGATTAAAACATAAGATTAAAGAAGAGTATGATATTATTAGTCAAAATATTGAATTTAAACCAATAATTCAATTAATTGATGAAGCGAAACATGAACAAGCTTATAATAAAATAGAAGAATTTGAATCAAAGAATAATAGTATAAAGAAAAATAATTGATTAAAAAGCTTAAAAAAACAGGCTATATTTTGATTATTATGAGAAAAATTTGTTGAAGCAAAGAAATTATTTGATGAGGAGAATTATGATAAAGCTAGGACAAAATTTAATAAAGTAGAGAATATAGCTAAAGATAATATTGAATTATTTGAATGAATTAATCCAGAATGATTGAGTAATATCATTAATACAATAAAAGAATATTTACAAAAAGTTGAAAAATGAGAATTAGACTTAAAAGAAGTTTTTAATTATATTGATAAATTAAGAGAAGATATTTTAGAAAAACTTTCAAAAGAAGATAGTTATTATTTTATTTTTTATTTTGATTCTCTTACTTATTGATATATAAGTGAAATTAATATATGAAATACAAAAACAGATGAATGTTATTTTTGTAAAAAATGTAAAGCTTTAGAAGATAGATATATACCAGTTGATATGTATAAAATTACTAAGAATTTTGATATATTAATTTATAGTAATAAAAAATTTAAAAGAATTGAGGTAAAAGTACCTATATGCGAAAGATGTTTAGAAGTAAGAGAGAAAAATTCTTCTTGATCATGGAAAGCTTTTTTTTCAAGTTTTTTTTGTTTTATAATATTTATAATTTTATGATGAGAAGAAATGGTTTGATTAGGTTGTATTATTTGAATTATATTATTTTTTATTTTTAAAAGTAATTTTAAACATGAAGATACAAGTAGAATTATTAATGATAATCCTAATAACTATTATTTAATTGAGCAAATGCAAAGTGAGTGATGGAAAATTTGATATGAACCACAATAATAAATAAATTAGTAAAAATATGGAAAAACCAATACTACATAATTGATTTGATATTTGTAATAATTTAACTATTTTGAATAGAATTGATAAATTATTTTTTACAGAAGTATATAAATTATCTAATGATAAGTTTTTATACTTATTTTTGGATATTAATGAAAATGATATTTTAAATTCTGATATAAAAATTAAAAAAATAAAGATTTCAAACAAAGTGTTTATTTGAACAATAGTAGATGAATTTAATATAAAATATTTAAATAGTATTAAAGATAGTTTAGTATCTATAACTTGATTTAATAGTATTGCATGAATGGAAAAAATTAAAAGTAATTTATTACAAGAGATTATCTTACCTTTTAAAAATAAAGAGAAATTTAAAAAGTATAAAATCTCTCTTCCTAATGGTTTATTGTTTTATTGACCACCTTGATGTTGAAAAACTTATATTTCAACAAAATTAGCTGAAGAATTATGATGGAATTATATGGAAATAAAACATTCAAGTATAGCTTCTCCTCATATTCATTGAACTGTATGAAAAATTTGAAACGTATTTGAAAAAGCTAAATTAAAAGCCCCCATAGTATTATTTTTTGATGAAATATCTGGTTTAGTACCTAAAAGGGATAATTTAACATGAGATAGTCAATATAAAGAGGAAGAAATCAATGAATTTTTAATTAATTTAGATAATGCTTGAAACGATTGAATTTTAGTTATTTGAGCAACTAATTATCCTAACAAAATAGATTCTGCAATCCTAAGATCTTGAAGATTTGATTTAAAATTATATATATGACCACCTGACTTGGAAACTAGAATAAAATTATTTGAATTTTATTTAAATTGAAGACCATTAAATGAAGATATAGATTATAAAGAATTATGAAAACTAACAGAAAATTACATAGTTTCAGATATTGAACTTATAGTTGAAAGTTCATCTAAAAAAGCAGCTTTACAAGATGTTGATATTTCTCAGAAATTAATAATTGATACAATAAAAGATATTACAAGATCAATTTCAAAAGAAGACTTAGAATATTTTGAAGAAATTTATTTAAAAAATAAAGAAAATAGCTGAAGAAAAATAGGTTTTTCTGTATAATTTGATTGCTATATAAAATATGATTAATAAAAACAAATTAATTTAATATTTAATATTTAACAAAAAAATGAAAGAGAAAATATGAAATTTTTTTGTTTACTTAATAGAAAAAACTTCTTCTTTATTTCTAATATGTTGCGTACTTATAGGGATAGTAGTAATATTTTTATGAATCATTGAAATATGAGAGTATATAAATATATTTGCTGCTATTTGAATATTTTATATATTTTTTTCGTTATATAATGAAAAAAAAGAGTTAGGAAAAGAATTAGAAATATATAAATGAAAATACTTTATTTATTTTAATGAAGAGCTAGAAAAAGAAGTAAGTAAAGATGTAAAAAAACTGACTTTTGTTTTTGAAAAATGAGAAATTAATAAAAATTTATTAGATAATATTTTTATTTCTATTAGGGAATGATATATTTTATTAACAAATAATAGATATAATGATTATACCAATTCTAATGAAAAACTTAGATGGAAAAGATTTGAATATATTTTATCTCTAAATAGTATGTTTTGAGAAGATTTAATAAATAATACTAAAAATAAAAAATACATTAATATATATAAATTATTTATTAAACTTATTGAGGATTTTAATTTAAATGAAGATGTTTATATAAAGAATATAATTTGTGAAAATTATGATGAAAAGTATATAGAAGAATTATTAGATATTTGAATTTTAAAATTTAAAAAATAAAAAACACTCAAATTTTTGACAAAACTTTCAAAAATATGATACACTATAAAACGCAGTTTTTATTTTTGTAATTTTTATACTATGAAAATTAATAGATATTTAAGCAGGTTAAGACAAAGTAAATACTATACCTGTAAAAATCTTTATCATAATTATCAAAATGATAATGAAATAGTTTTGTTTTTAATGAATATAGATAATATATTAAATGAGATATATACAACAGATAATATTGGAATAAGGTATAATAACCAAAAAGAGTTATTAAAAGTATTGAAATACTTATTAACTAATTATAAGTTATACAAAATAGATTCAATATATTTAAAATGAAACTATCATAAAAATAGATATCATAGGAAGTTAGTTTGACCAAGAGAAGCTATGATATCATCACTTATAAGTGAACTACAAAGAAGTCTTGGATATGATAATAAACATAATTCAAATATATGTTTGGACTTTTTAAATAACTATTCTAATAAGTTAAGTAAAAAGTGATTAAATAGAGATAAAGTAATATTAGAATTAAAGAGAGAATTAGATTTTAGATATAAATAAAATTATATATTATTTTCTCTTATGTTTTGCTTAATATAAGCTAAATTAGCTATATTTTCTTAAATTTTTTATTCAGAAACTTACATATATATTATATTTATACTATACTAATATTGGCTACTTTAGGGGGGATGACAAGGGGGGTAAAAAAAGATTAAGCAAAAAACTTAATCTTTTTTCTTACCTGTAACATTTCTCATATCTTCAGGCATAGCTTTATATATTTTATATGCCTGTTTTTTATTTATTTGATTATTCTTATAAGTTTCAATTACATCACTTTCTTTAACTCACATTTTTGTAATTCAATATTCAAATAATTCAGGGCTTTCAAGTAATCATTTTTCTTGAAGTATTAATAAGAATTTAATAGATAAAGCTCAAGATAATATAAAATCATCTATATTTCATTTTCATATTTCAATTTTATCTTTTATAGCTATTAATAATAATATAATATCATAATTTTTTGATATTTCCTTTAAAGCATTAAAATATTCAATAGAATTTTTGTTTAAAGGTTTTTCTTCAAAAATAAATTCTCAATTACTATTTTTTCAGTTAATTTTATAAATATTTCTTAACTCATCACTATTTTCTCTTAATCAATCAACATATTCTATCAATTCTTTAATTCAATGGTCTTCTAATTCTTTTAATTCAATACTATAATCTCAAATATCTTCTCATAACTCAGCAGTTGCACTAGGTCACTTTATTCAAGCTACATTAGTTATCAGTTCAGAACCTGGAGCATTTTCTTTATCATACACTATTTTATTACTATCTTCATTATATCAAAATTCTTTAAATTTTGCAATGAAAAATAAAATATGTTA
>CAYFPB010000043.1:0-10421 GCA_964344895.1 uncultured Candidatus Peribacteria bacterium
TTTGATGAACACATGGAATGTTAACTATAGCACAAGATCAAGGTTTACAGCAAGTAATTAGGTTTACAAATTGAGAAGGAAATGATACATATTATCCATCTTGAATTTGGTATCAGCCAAATTGAAGAATGGAGTTTAGAACAAATTTATGAACTACATCAAGTTCAGAATGACAATTAGTTCTTCAAAATTGAGGTAATGTCTGAATCTGAACAACTACTCCAACTTCCAAATTAGAAGTAAAGTATAATGATACTTGAACTTTAAAAATTTGAAAAGATAATATTGGTATTTATTGATGAAATAGTTGAGGTAATCTACATATAGACTCTATTAGTAATTTATATCTTAATCATTATTCAAATAATAGTAATACTTTTATTTGATGAGCAAATGTCTGAATCTGAACAACAGCTCCTACAGCTAAGCTTGAGGTGGCTTGAGATTTGAAGGTAACGGGGAATATTATATGAACTATGGCTCCAAGTGCTCCGGCAGCTGGGACTATAGTGCAAACAGTGGTGAATACTACCGAAACTTTATCTTCTTTGGATACTACTTCTTATACAGAAGCAAACACTAATTATAGAATAAGCTTTACACCTAAATATTCTAATAGTAAAATACTTGTAGAATATGATTTCTTAGTAAATACAGCTATGAATAGTAATACAATATATTCTATGTTATTGTTAAGAAATATTTGAACATGATCAGAATTTAATTTAAATAGAATAACAGCAAATAAATGAAGTAGAAATAATGCAGCATATGTATGAAGACCATTTAACTGATATGACTGAAATGATATGGGGCAAATACATATGGTTTGAGTAGATTATGGATTAACAGCAGGGCAAACATATACATATTGATTTAAATATAAAAGAGAAACATGAGGAGGATGAAGAATGTATTTTAACCATTCACAATGAAATAATAGTAATCGGTGATTTATCTCTCCAATGATAATGAAAATAACTGAAATAGCTCAATAGAAAAAAGAAAAAATAAATCTGATTTTGGATTTATTTTTTTTTGATTAAAATATAGGAAAATCTAGAAAGAGAATTATAAATAACAACAAATAAATGTTTAAAAAAATAGCATCTAATACCATCTCTCAGATATTATCAAAAGCAGGAACAGCGATAATATCTATATTTTTAATAAGCCTGCTGACTAATTATTTAACACTAGAGTTGTACTGATTATATTCTAAAATATATAATTATATAGGAATATTTGTATTCCTAGCAGACCTGTGATTATATGCAATAACAATTAGGGAAATAACAAACAATAAAAAAGACTCAGCAAAAATAGTTGGAAATGTGATGAGTCTGAGACTTATATTGTGAATAGTGATATTGTTCTTGGCAACATTTATAGCATATTTTCTGCCATGATATAACTCTGAACTAGCACTATATTCTATAATAATAGCCTCAGTATTTACCATATTTCAATTATTAAACTCTTCTATATTAGCTTTAATGCAAGCAAATATGAAGATAGAATATTCAGCAGTCACCCTAATAGTAGCTAAACTGATAAATCTGTGATTAGTATGAGCAGTAGCTTATCTAGCTTACCCAAAAGAATTGATAGAAAACTCAAGTTATTTCACACCATTTTTGTATATAATGACAGCATGAGTAGTTTCTGTAGTAATAAATACAATACTCAATTATCTATATGCTAGAAAAATAGTAAAATTTGGCTTTAGTTTTGACTGGGATTATATAAAACACCTATTTAAAATATCACTTCCATATGGACTTGCCTTATTTCTATCAATAGTATATTTTAAAGTTGATGTTATAATACTATCAATAATTGAATGATCCAATCCTTGAGATCTAAGTATAGCATTATATAGTCTACCGATGAAAATAGTTGAAGTAATTATGGTTATTGGATGATTTTATATGACATCACTATTACCAAGTCTTACGGAAGCATTTAAGAAAAGCCCTCCCCCTAGCCCCCTCCCTTGTAAGGAGGGGGAAAAGAGAAGTTCTGATTTAGATTATTTAATTTGAATTTCCTTTAAAGTATTATTTAGTTTTGCATGCTTAGTATTTGTTCTGTGAGTACTATTTAGAGACTATATGATAGAAATAATAGCAAATAGGGACTATATAGAAACAACACACATGTTTAATTCTAGTGATGCATTTTTGGTTGTATTTGCAGTAGTTGTATTCAACTTTTTGTCACTAGTATTTATCTATAGTTTAGTAGCTTCAGAAAATCAGGGAAAACTATTAAAAATAAATTTGATAGTAACAGTTTTTAATATTATTTGAAATATATTACTTATACCAAAATACAGTTTTATATGAGCATGAGTGGTTACACTATTAAGTCAGATATTATTAACTATATTGGGGTATTACCATACTAGAAAATTAATAAAATTTCACTTGCCATTTATATTTATTATAAAAAATATACTTATATGAGTAGTTATATTTTTATTCTGATACTTTTTATTAAATAATTATTCTATTTGATTATATAGCGATTTTATAGTATATTGATGATTATTATTTTTTATATATTCGTGAGTACTTTACTTAGAATTTAAGCAAGAAAAAAAATCTCCTTAGGAGATTTTTTATTGGATATTTTCAATTTGTTCAGGAGTCATATTTATTAAAGTATCTCAACCGATTCTTTCAATATTGTTAGTTCATATTTTTGCAATTGCTTTCCCTTGTTCAACTGTCATTTTTATCAAATTTTCTTTTCATAGTTCTTCAATAGCTACTACTCATAAACTTCAAATAACTTCTAATTTTTCTACTGACATTTTTTCTAGTTCAGCTTTTCAAACTGTATCATTTACAACAGTTCATAAAGAAGCAATTAATTCATTTTTATCTATAGTAGTATCTTCAGGCATATTATCAACAACAGTTTCTGCAATATTTTCATCATTAGTATTTTCTAATTCATTTCAAAAATCTTCTAAAGCATCTTCCATATCTTCTATTCATTCAACTACTTTAGCTGGATCAATATCTACTTTAGCAGAATCTCAATCTACCTCTATATTAGCTCATGGTACATCTACTTTAGCTTTGTCTCCATCAACTTCTACTTTAGCTCAACCAACGTTTACTTTAGCTCTATCACCATCTACCTCTATACTAGATCCACAAGAAGCTAATAAAAATACTGTTAATAATAACAAAAGTCATTTTTTCATAATCATAAAAAATTAAATAAATAAAATAAATAACATTGATTATAATAAGAAAAATTACAAAATGTCAAAATTATTTTGAAAAATATAGAATATATGTTATAATAGTTTTTGTTATATTTATTATTTAACTATTTTGTTATGGAAGAAAGAACTTTAAATAAAGATTGGCTTATTACAATTGTACTTTGGTTTTTTTTATGAGTTTTTTGAGCACATAGATTTTATAACTGAAAAATAGGTACAGGTTTTTTAATGTTATTTACATTAGGTTGATTATGAATTTGGGCATTAATTGATTGAATTATAATCATATTTTGAGGTTTTAAAAATGCTGATGGTACTGCTATTAGTATTAAAACATTAGCTAACAGTGAAACTACAAATAACTCTAGTAATACTCCTATAAAACAAGGTTCAGTAGATGAATTATAAAAAACACAAAAAAATTACTAATTATTAGTAATTTTTTTGCCTTTTTATAATATATATGATAAAATATTTATATATTATTAATTAAATTAAACTATGTCAGAATTTCCAAATAATGTTTTAGAACAACAAGAATGACTACAAAAATCTCCAGAACAATCAGATCAAGAAATTATAGATCAATTTCAAAAATCACAAGAAACAGTTGAAAAAAGTAGGAGGTACGAACAAATAGAAATGTCTTTAGAGGAACAACTATGAGCTGATTTATCTGTAGATAAACCTCAAGTAACATTTTGACCCATGCATGAAACTATATGAGTTTATAATGAAAAAACAGGGGAACACATAGCTGATATAACTAAGCAGATTGATATGTTTACAAAAAAGGGAATAGATCTAGGAAACTTAGAAAAAAATTATATTTACGTAGATTGAGCACCATCAAATTTAGAATGATTAAAATCTAAACTTGTCAGTAGTGAACAAACTATATCTTTAGATACCGATAACTCTACTCAGGAAACTACAGAAATAGAAAAAGATTCACATCTAGAAAGACTTATCAGTTGAAACTATACAGCAGAAGAATTTTTTGAAACTAATAGGGCGCTGTACGATTATATGTGAGAAAATATGGATGCTATAGATTCAAATTGAGAATATTTAATAAGTGATACAACATATGATACATTTAAGCAAAAAGTAAGAGAATATGTAGAATCAACTTATTGATGAGAATTAAAAAGTGATATAAAAGTATCTTTTACAGATGGTAGATTTTTAATTGAAGATAAATATTTTAACAAACTTCCTGAAGGAGCTTGAATATTTTGACAAGATTTACCTTTTTGAGAAGCTAAAAGTCAAACTCAGGAACAAACAACTGAAAAAACAACTAAACCTGAACAAGAAACTGCAGAAAATTATGCACAACGTGTACATGAATACAAAACTCAAGCTCAAGCAGATTATAATGATACTCCTGGTAATAGATTTCAATCTAGAAGAGAATGGGGGAATAATAGATTTAATAAACAACCTGAACAAAATGAACATATGAGTCAAAAGCAAATAGCTATACAGAATATTGTTAATATGTCAGAATGAGTGTGACATAATCCAGAACAAAAATATGATCCTGAATCAGAGTTTATTATAAAAGATATAATTGATAATGGTATAACATACCAAGAATTAGTGGATGCTGGAATGGATGAGAAAAAATTACAATTAACAATTAAAAATCATTTAGGTTATAATACATTAGCAAAAAATTTTTTACCTAAGTGATGAATAAAAGATTTAACTTTGGACTGAAATTACTATACAAAAGCAAGTTGAGTTAATATTTCTTGAAATTGAAGAGCAAATATAAATATATGAAATAGAACTTATACAAATTACTAAAAAATATCTAAATCCAAAGGATTTAGATATTTTTTTCTTTATAACTACATTTTACTAATAATGGACACTCTCCACATTTTGGTTTTCTAGTAGCCATGCAGTGATATCTTCAGAAAAGTATTAGAGAGTGATGAAGGTCTGCTAGATTTTGTTTAGAAAAAAGTTTTTCAGCTATTTTATCAGTTTGTTCAGGAGTTTTTGTTTTAACAAGTCATACTCTATTTAATACTCTATGTACATGTGTATCAACTGCTAGAAAAGGGGCATCTTTTGTAACAGCTAGAAAAACTTTGGCTGTTTTTATTCATACTCAGTGTAGAGTAGTTAATTTTTCTATAGTATCAAAGTTTTCTAAAGGTTTTTTTGATAGGATTTTACAAGTTTTATAAATATTATTAGCCTTATTATTAAAAAATGAAATAGAATTAATATATTTTTTAATATTTTCTACTCACATTTTTACTCAATCTTCCGGATTAACTAGTTTTTTAAAAAATATCTCATTTACTTTGTTTACCTGTTTATCAGTAGATTGAGCAGACATTAAAATAGCAATAAGTAATTGAAACTCATTGTTGTATTCAAGCTCTGTCTTTGCATCAGGGTACATATTATATAGAGTCTGAGCAAAAAAATCTTTTTCTTTTTTTAACATAAAAACTTGTAAAAAATATATTATGTATATAATGTAATTTGATAAATATAGATTTGAATAGTTAAGAAATATGAAAGATATAATAAAAATAGTAAGAATTGCATCAAAGGAGTGATTTAAAAAATTAAAGAAAACATGACCTTTATTTTGTAGTAGTTTAAATAAAAATTTTGTTATTACAAATATTTTTTTAAGACATATATCCTGAAATACAGCAAAGAAAAGAAAATTAAAAGAGATAATTAATAGGTTATCTTCAATTAGTTTAATTGAAAAAGTTGCATTAAAATGAGATTTAATTGAAACTAGAAATGATGTAATAGTAGAAAAGACAAGCTTCTATAAGCATACTTATAAGATTTGATTGAATATTTCTAGTGTTGAATTTTTCATTGTATTATGAGAAAAAAAAGATTGAAAAATAGTTTTAATTAGTACTTTTTCAAATATTTTAAAAAAATAAAAAAAAGATTTTGTTTGGGTCTAATCCCTTGTTGAGCATTTTTCAGCCTACCAAAATCTTTTATGTATGTATTTTATCATTTTTTAATTTTTAGTCAAGTTTTTATGTACAAAAAACCTTTTTATATAACTGATCCTGTTTGAAATAATGCTTTTTCTCATGATTTAAGGAAAAATAAAAAACTATATGTTCCTGAACTAAAAATAATAGATAGTTTAGATGATATAGAATTGCAGGATGATAAGGAAAAAATAGCTTTTGAGGACTTTTGATTTGATGATAAATTATCAATAAATTATGGTTTGAAAAATTTTTATGAGTTCCCCCCTCTTAGTCTCCCCCTGGCAGGGGAGAAAAACAAGAAGATAAAAGCTCCAATATATCTTTTTGATAATCATAACCATGCCTTTTATTTCTGGTACTTAGCTAGAAAAAATGGGATTATATGAGATAATAATACATTGATTCATATAGATGAACATGCTGATATGAGAGATAATAATAAATGTATTAGTGATGATGATTCTAAAGATTTAGAAAAAGTATTTAATTTTACAAATGAAGTTTTAAATGTAGGGGATTATATCATTCCAGCACAAAAAGAGTGACTAATATGAGAAGTCATACAAATAAGAAATGAAACAAACCTATCAGATTATATTTGTCGTAGGTGTGAACCTTATGTTTACCCCACAACAAATATAATTTTAAACCTAGATCTAGACTTTTTTCAACCAGACCTAGATTATATAGACTTTAAACAAAAAAAAGAAGTAATACTTGATGCAGCAAAAAAAGCAGATGTGATAACAGTGGCAACTTCGCCATTTTTTATAGATCAAAACTTAGCATTAAAAGTATTTAGGGAATTATTTTGATAAAAAAAATTGTAATTATTAAAAAAAAAAGTATACTGATTGTAATAACTGTAATTAGTAAAAATAATATATGAAACTAATAAAAACAAAACAAGCTTTTACATTGGTAGAGTTGCTGGTAGTAGTAGTTATTATTTCACTACTTTCAACTTTATGATTTATGAAATTATCAGGATATCTTGAATGAGTAAGAGATACAAAAAGGGTAGCTCAGATAACAGAAATAAACCAAGCATTAGAAATGTTTTCTACAGATAAATTATTACCAATACCACATTCAAAAATTGATATACTAAATGGGACATGAGTTATAGCTTATCAATGAGATATTTGAAAAAGTATATTAAATATTTTAAACTTTGAAGGAGAATGAATAGATCCAAAGAGTGGAGAGTTTTATACTTATGAAATAGATGAAAAAAGAAAACATTATGAGTTAATGGTTCATTTAGAAAAGTCTGAGAGTTTTGCTTATTCAGATACTATATTTAATCAAGCAATGGCAAATGATAAAATAAAGTATTTTCCTTATGTTTTAGGTGATAAACTATGAATATTAACTTGAGTAGACTTAAATAAGACACCAATTCATAGATTATCAGAAGTAACAAGTGTATGAAATATTGATATTTCAAC
The DNA here is from genome assembly GCA_964344895.1 of uncultured Candidatus Peribacteria bacterium. Classification (GTDB taxonomy): domain Bacteria; phylum Patescibacteriota; class Gracilibacteria; order BD1-5; family UBA6164; genus UBA6164. Next base: position 7,689 of record CAYFPB010000043.1, read on the forward strand.
AGTATCTAATAGTTATATTGCATATTTAGACAACCAAATAAAAATTGAGTGAAATAGTATGAATTTAAATATATTAGGAAAAGTTATTTCAGTTTGAGGAAGACTATTTACAAGTTGTGATGAAATACTTTTAGATAACTCAAATTATAAAGGAAGGCCAGGTTATTATGCAATTATTCCTGACTGATACAATGTAGTTGAGACTTATTGTAATTTTTAACAAAAAATTACTTGCATTTTAAAAAAAATTAATATAATTTTTTTACTTAATTAATTAATAAAGAAAAAACATGACAGTACAATTAAATACGCAAAACTTTGAACAAACTATATCTTCTTGAGTTACATTAGTTGATTTTTGGGCTGAATGGTGTGGTCCATGTCAAATGATGTTACCAATACTAGATGATTTTGCTAAAAAAATGGAATGAAAAATGACTGTAGCAAAAGTAAATGTTGATGAAAACCCTGAAATAGCAGGTCAATTTAGAGTAATGTCTATACCAACACTTATAGTATTTAAAGACTGAGAACCAGTTGAAACTATGGTATGAGTACAACAAGCTGATCAGTTATCAGAAGTTTGTGGAAAATATTTATAAAAAAAAGATTTGAATTTTAATTCAAATCTTTTTTTCTATATTATTCATCTAACGGCACTAATATTAAAACTATAATTCATCTTTAAGCTTCAAATAATTCAGATATATCATATATTCCCATCAATATTAACTTGTTTTAAAATTATTGTATAGTCATTTAAAAAAGGAAGAATATTTTCTTCTCAAATAAATAAGTTAATTCAATTATTTAGTGGGAAAGAAGTAATAAATTTTGAAAAATTAAATTTATCTTCAAGCATTTTTATTATAGAAAAAATAGAATCTCATAATCTTTTGTGATGATTTTCTAAAAAAGCTCAAGCTCAAGAAAATTGTGATATATGTTTATCTGGAACTATAAAAAAAGCAATATCTCAGGTATTCTCTGATAATGTAGAACATATTTTATAGGTAAAATCAGAAAGTTTTTCAATTTTTTCTTCTCATAAAGCAATATTTGACTCTCTTAAGAAATGATCAGGCGAAGATTCCATTAAATAATTAACAAAAGCTCTAAGACCTTTTGATGAGGGAAGTCTTCAAGCTGAATTATAAGGTTGATAAACAAGTTCTAATGCTTCTAATTTAGCCATATCTCATCTAACAGTTGCTGAACTTACTCATAGATCATATTTTTGTAATAATTGTTTGCTACCTAATACATCTCAGGTTTGAAGGTATTCTTCAACTATTATTTTTAATATTTCTATATTTCTAGGTGTTAATTGACTCATGGTTATTTGATTATATACTAATCCCTCCCCCTTACATTACATTTCAGGGTACTCCCTTTGAAAAAGGGAGAAAATAAAGGTTATTTTATTATATTTAAAAGTTGTTTTATGGTATTTTCTTTGTTATATTTACTCAGAATTTTATTATAGTTATTTTTTGTGTTTTTTGTTTTAATAGATTCTAAAATTGTATTATAGATACTATTTACAGAGATAGGTGAAAAATACTTTATAGAATCTCAAAATACCTTTTTTACACTTTTTAAGTCACTTGAAATTATTGTAGAATTAAAGTTTATTGCATTGGATAATCTAAGAGGGAATGGGGTATAAAAACTAGGCATAATAACTCATTGGCTATTTTTATAAAACAATTCTAGTTCTCATTCTTTTAAAATAGGGAAAAATCTAATATTATTTTCTAAACTTGCTTTTTTGATTAAATCTTTTAGATACATATTTTTTGAAATATTATTTCATAAAAATATAAGATCTATATTTTTATTATCAAGTCTACTAAACACTTTTATTAGTTTTTCATAATTTTTCTCTATACCATCTCAATCATGATAAATAAAATAATTATTTTTGATATCATACTTATTTCTTATATCTATTTTTAAATTGTTTTCTTCTTTTAACTGAGGGAAAAAAGCATCTATAGTATTTATTTTTTTGTAATCAATATTAAATCTTTCAGTTAGTTCATTTTGAGTGTTTTCATCAAAACAAATTATTTTTTTTGATTTATTTAAGCTACTTTCAAGCAAAAATAAATATGTATATTTATCTATATAGTTTTTAAAATCATTATAAAATACCTCTTTTAAACTAGGAATAAAAGTATAGTGAATTCCTTTATATAAGATAGGTTTATAATGGTTGAAAAATATAACAATATTATTATCATCATTTTTTAAAATTTTTAAAAAACTTGTTTGTTCTTTTATCGTATTATTTCTAATCCAGACATTACTTATAATTACATTATCATAATCAAATCATTCAAGAATTGAGTTTGAGTAAATAATATATTTATTCTCTTTATCTTGGCTAATTAATCACTTAACTAACTCAGTAACAAACTTAGAATAATAGTTATTTTTTAAAAATCTTAGATCTAATCAAATTTGCATATTTAATTGTTTAAAATTGTAATTTTATATGATTATATTAAAAAATAAAAAATTTAAAAGATTTTTTTAATAAAAACAATATATATCTATATTTAAATACTTCCCTTAAAAATGGAAAAAACTAAATTTCTCCCTTTTACAAAGGGAGTACCTGTAACAAAGTGGAAGGGGAGGGATTCAAGTTTTAGGTTTTTTTAAAAAATAATAGGGTCATTTTCTTTCCAGCGTGAAAAAATAACAAAAAATAATACTTAGTTTTAC
>CAYFPB010000044.1:0-9988 GCA_964344895.1 uncultured Candidatus Peribacteria bacterium
GGTTACTTTTGTGTTTTTTTGTGTAAAATTTTCACGTTAGGAAGAAAAGAGCCTTAAAAATTTGCTTTTTTGTAAAAGTGGTATATAATGTTAATACAAATCTAGGTATAAAACTAAATCCTAGACCCTCCCCATAGAAATATGGGAGAATTAGAATAAGATTAAAATAATTTTTTAATCTTATTTTTTATAACAATAAAATCATCTTTATTTATTTTTCATATTTTATCCATAAATCTTTTTGTATCTACAGTTTTAAATTGAGATAATGTTATATATGAATCTTTATTAAAATAATTGTTCCCTAACTTATAATAAAATTTATTCTCTTTTCATTTAGTAGTCATTGTTACAATTAAAAACATTGAACCAATTCTTTTGATAACTAAAATTGGTCTTTTAAAATCCTTTCATTTTCAACTACTTTCAAATCAAATATTTTTTCAAACTGAAATATACCAAACCTCTCTACTTTTTGGATAAAAATTTTTACTTTTACAGTTTATTTCTTTTTTTAATTTATTCCATTTATCAAATAGTTCTCTATTTTCTCTCAAACTTGTTTTTTGTTGCATATTGTTTTATTCTTATTAAAAATTTGCTTTTTTGTAAAAGTGGTATATAATACTTATGTCTTTAAGACTTTTATAAATACCTTTATGACACAGATGAAAGACTCTGCGAGAGGTATTTTTTATTTATCATAAAAACTTAATATTTCTAATCTCATACTTCATTTTCTAAAATAATATTTCTTAATTATAAATCTAAAAAATATAGTTTCAACTATTACTATACTATCTGTTTCAGATAATATTTCATAATTTTTTAATAAATAATCAAAACATTCTACTATTTTTACTCTTCTATATACATCTGAATCACTATACTTACATTTTTTTCAGTTTAATCAATATTTTTTTACAAAAATATCAAAAAAACATTTTCTTCAACATTTTAAAGTCAAATATGGATTTCAAACTTTTGTTTTTGGATATGTATTTATAACTTTCAATGCTTTTTTCTTTGCTTCACTATACTTTTTCATCAAATACTTTCTAATTAGACAATAATAAATATTTATGCTATTATATATATAATACTAAAAACACAAACTAAAACTTGTAATAATTTTTTTTTTAGTACAATACTACTACTATTCAAGCTCCCGTAGCTCAGTTGGAAGAGCACCAGGCCGCGAACCTGGGTTAGCCGTAGGTTCGAATCCTGCCGGGAGTACCAAAAATAACTAACAATACCTGTTTATCAGGTATTTTTTGTTATTTAATTGTTTTGGTAAGGGTTAGAATTAAAATATTAAATTAAAAAAATCCCTGTATTTATACTGGGGATTTTTAAACTAATTTTCATTATAACCAAACTTTCTAGTCATAAGTATATCTTTCCATCTCTGCTCTCTTTCAGTTATGACTTTATCTTCAGTAGTTGATTTATAAATATCTAATACAGAAAATCTAAAATTTTCTTTTATTTTATCTTCTCTTTCTATAAATTCATTTAAATTGATCTCTTGTTTGATAAACAGTTTCACACATACTTTTTCTATCTAATCATACATTTTTAAGTAATTGATAATCATAATCTTTATAATTATTTTTTTTCTTCCATTTTATATAATCAGAATATAATAATGGACTTTTAGGTGATTTACCTCATAGGCTTATTAATGGAGTATATGGTTCTGTATTTTCAATATAATCTATTGCATCCTCTTTACTTTCAAAATGTATCACCCCCTGTAATTTATATCATTTTACATTATAAAAAGTAGCCAATATCCATAAAGTATTTAATTCTTCTGGCTCTCAATAAGGATAAAAATTTGTAATAATCATTCAATCTGGATCTGCTTTTAGTGTTCATTTACATAGATGTAAAACATACATTCTATCATCTAAATAATCTAATCAATTAAAGTAAGTTGTCATATTATAATAAATTATACAAATATAAACTACTATAATTATATCATATACATCTAATATCTCAAAATAATAACAATTAAATAAAAGATGACTTGGTTAATATAGTCATCTTTTGAAATTTAATTGTAAATTAAAATAATTCTATGTTTATTATATCATTATCATTTTTAAATTCTCTAAAAGCATATATTTGTGAATTATAATCTTGTTTTACTGCTACTGAAACTACTTCTTTATCATTTTTTAACTCTTCAGATGCATATTTTAAAGCTAATCAATTTTCTTTTACTGCTGCTAATACTACTTCTTTATCATCTAATAAGTATTTAGAAACATACTGTAAAGCTAATCAATTTTGTTGTACTGCTTCTAGTACTAAATCATTATAGTTTATGATTTCATCTGAAATATATTTTATAACAAATGGGTTTTCTTTAACAATAGTTTTTAAAAATTTTTGATTATTTTTTATTTCTTTAGATACCCATAATATAGAACTATTGTCTTGATTGATTGCAGATAGTAATATCTCTTCATCATTTTTTAATTTATCTGATATCCACAGTAATATACTTCCATCTTGTTTTACTGCATTCATAACAATTTTTTTATCATTCTTTAAATTTTTTGATGCAAAAAATAGTAAAGAGCAATCTTGTTTTACAGCTACTAATACTACTTCTTTATCATTTTGTAATCTAGATGAAGCATATTTCAAAGAATAACCCTTTTGTTTTACTGCCTCTAATACTACTTCTTTATCATTTTGTAATCTAAGTGAAGCATATTCTAAAGAATAACCCTTTTGTTTTACTGCTGCTAATACTACTTCTTTATCATTTTGTAATCTAGATGAAGCATATTCTAAAGAATAACCCTTTTGTTTTACTGCTGCTAATACTACTTCTTTATCATTTTGTAATCTAGATGAAGCATATTCTAAAGAATAACCTATTTGACTTACTGCTGCTAATACTACTTCTTTATCATCTCTTAAAACAAGTGAAGCATCTGATAATATTAATCATCTATTCTTAACAGCAGATAAAACTATATCCTTGTGCCTGGCTCATCATTCTCTCATAATATACTTAGAACTTTTAGTTAAAATTTCTTTGTTTTCAATAGTTTTATTATTTTCAGAAGTTTTTATTTTATCTATATATTCATTCTTTATTTCAACAAATCTTTTTCTTAATATCTTTTCATGTTTTCAAATTCTATATCAATCGATATAATAACATTTATTATAACAATCAAAACACAGGCTTACAATATCATTTTCATTTTCATTTCATAATCTTTCAAATGATAAGTGATGTACTTTTGTAGCAGGTAATCAACAACACTCACAATTTGGTGTATTATCTAATTTTACCTTTTGTATCATTCACCAAACTAATGAATTTAAATATATATCATATTTATCTATCATAAAATAATTGTTAAATATTACTATTTAATGGTTTTAAAAATATAGACACTTGATTATGTTTATTCCAAGTATTCAATTTAGATCTAGTAAGATATAAATTACTTTTTGCTCTAGTACAAGCAACATAAAACTTTTTACGTTCATCATTAATTTCTACAATGTCTGCATTAGGATTATATCTTGGTAAAGAATTTTGTGACATTCAAGGAATAATTACCTCTTCCCACTCTAATCATTTTGCTGAGTGAATTGTTGAAACAGTTAAATAATTATTAATTTCTTCATTATAATATTCAGACTTCACTAGCTCATCTGTTCTATAATAATATTTATTAAATCTTATGTCATTTGCAGAGAATGATGACTTAAATACATTAAAGCTATCAAGTGAAATATTTTCTTCAATAGTATTTATAAAGTCATTAAAAATTTTAATTGATTTCTCTCAAAAAATATTTTCCTTTTCTATCAATTTTATAAACTCCATAACTATTTCTAATACACCTAAATTAGTTTTCTTATAAACTTTTATAAAATTTAATATATGGAATAGATTAGTATATCACAATGACTGTTTTCATTTATACTGTAGTATTTCTTCTATATTTTTTCATTCAACTTTGTTAATAAAATATCTTTGAATGTTATTTAGGAAATGAGATTCCATTTTGCTATCATAAATAAAATTTAATATATCTTTTAATATCCTAATTTCTCTATGTAAAATAGTGTTCCCTCCAAATACCTTAAAAGGTATTTTATATAAATTTAAAGCTTTTAATATATTTTCAAAGTAATAACAATTAGTATATAATATAGCTATATTATTTAAACCTATAGTATCTTCTTTTCATTTTATTAATCTTGCTATTAAGTTTGCTTCATCTGCCATACTTTTAAACTCTTTAAAATACATATTTCCCTTTTTACCTACTGCATTTTTTAATTTATAATTTTCACAATCAACAAATTTAAATTTATTAACAAAATTTAAAATTCTAGAAGGACATCTATAACTATATTCCAGATTAAATATAGATTGCTTTTCAATTACCTCTATATTTTCTAGAGATCACCCACGAAAACCATATATATTTTGTCTTTGATCAGCGACAAAAAATAACTTTAAACCTTTTATATATGTTTCTAATAGTTTAAGTATATTATATTGCTCACTATCTAAATCCTGAGCTTCATCTATGATAATTTCATCTATATAATCTTTGATAAATATTTGAAATTTTTTATCACTATTTATTAGTTCAATAAATAGGTTAATAATATTATCAAAGGTTAATAATTTTTGACTATTTAAATATTCATTTAGTTCATGTTTATTTTTTATAATATCTTTTAATTCATCTAATTCTTTTTCATCAATAATAACATAATCAAATTTTTTATGTCTATATTTATAATAATCTTTCATTACATTTAATGAAAAAGAGTGAATTGTTCAAGTAAAAATATTATTTCTATAGATCCAAAGGTTTGTATCAAATATTTTATCATCAATTCTTTCTCTTAATTCATCTGCAGATTTATTAGTAAATGATAAAGAATAGATTTTTTTGTTATTATTCTTAAAAATTTCATTTAATATTCTTACTACAATAAGATAAGTTTTTCATGTTCCTGGTCAAGCATTTACTAAAGTATATTTATCTTCTGATAAAACTGCTTTTTCTTGCATTTTATCTAAATTATAATTTTCTATAGAGTATATATCATCATTATTTTTATCTACTAATATACATTCATATCATGTTAAATTGTAAATTAATACTCTAAACTGTTTAAAAAATTTCTTTAATTCTTTATTTCATAATTCTTTATTTTTATAATGTGACCATATATTTAATTTCCTTTTTAATTCATTACAGTCTTCTTTAACACTTTCATTAACATTATATTTTTTATAATACTTTAATAACATATTCTTTAAAAATTTTTTATCATCTTTTGAATCTTCTGGTGAATCTACTATTGAATATCCTAATTGTTCAATAAAAAATAATTCCAAATAATCTCTTAAAGATTTTGCTTTGTATTTATTCTCTAAAAGTCTATTTTCTAGTATATCTAATTCTTTACATAGTTTTTCAAGATTTTGCATTATAATATATATTAGATTTTAATAATATAAATTATTTATATTATACTATAAAAATTCTAAATCTACAAATTTTAGACATTTCTAAATTGCTTTCCATGTAATATTTCCTTTCTTTTTATTATATGATTTAACAGCTAATCAACTTATTTCATCTCAATTTTTAATATTTTCAATATTTCATATAAAAATATCATCAACAAATCAAAAACTGTTTCCTTCTTTTATATTTATCTTTCAACTAAATTCCTTTTTATAATTTTCATCATCAATTATAGTTGATTTTTTACAATCTAGTAAATTATAATACTCTCATTTTGAAGATCAAAAAACTACTTCTAAAAATTCTCAAGTTTTAATATTTTCAATTATTTGTTCAAATCATTTATAACTAAAAAATCAATAAGTATAATTTTGTATAAAGTTTATTATTTTTTTATCTCTATTTATATAATCTATAAAAATTCTTTTAAATTCAAATATATCATTTATATTTCATTTTTCTTTGAAAATCTTATAAAGATTATAATACTCTCAATCAACTTTTTCTAATTTAACTTTTAGTACATTTCATTTTTGTAATTTATATTTTTCTATAGTTTTTGACTTAAAAAATCATTTCTCTCTATATTTATTTATAAAATTAACAATACTTTTTTCTCTATTTATATGTTCTACCAATATATATTGTTCAAGTATATCTGAATAAATAAAATCTTCTATTTCTCAAATATTTTGCATATAAAAATGTGTATTTTTTCATATAATACTTGCATTATACCATGAAGAATTAACTAAATTTTCTATGCTATCAGAATTTTTTATATTATTTTCTTTTTTATTATTTAGTATAATATTTAATTCTATATTAGCTTCATCATTTAAATTCCTTTTTAATAACTCATGAATATACTCTTCTCTCAAGTTATTTAAAAAATTATCATCTTTTCAACACCTTAGTGCCTTAGATAATGCACTAAAATATAAATTATTTTTTCATAACTTTAATAATACTTCTCACAATAAATGCCAACTCCAAAATTGTGTTTTTTCTTTTTTTACAATTTCAATAATATTTTTTAATGCATCTTCAAAATCTCATTTAAGGATCTGTAATTTTCAATAATATAATCTAGCCCATTTAAGATCTTTTTCCATTCATTTTAGTAAAATTTTTTCTAAATCTCAAATATCTCATAGTTCACTTATATCCTTTGTAGTTTTTATTTTATTTCATAACACAGTAATAACTTTTTCAAAAGTTGACTGTGTTGGTTTTCAATTATATTCTCAAGTTTTATAATCTTCATATTGAAAATTATTAATTCACCATAGTTGTAAAAATTGGTAAAAATTAAACTTTAAATCAAAATAATTTTCATTTTTTCTATATCTATTTAAAACATCAAATAAAATATAACTATGAATATCACTTGGTTTATGATTATCTAATTTTGAATAATAAAATAATAATAATTTATAAGTATTTATATCTGTAGTTGCTTTTATTGATTTATAAAATTGTCATGCCAAAATTTCATGAATATCAAAATCTCATCATTTTTCTAAGTCTAATAATTTTAAAGTTTCTAAAAACTCTTCTAGTCATTTAAAATTATTACTTGAAAGTCATAGTTTTATGAAATCATATAAAACCCAAGAATATGCATTTTTAGTATAAATATTTTCTTTATCTTTTTCATATTCCTGAATAGCTAATTCATATGCTTCATGTAATTTTCATCCTTTTCTTAATTCAGTAATTTTAGTAGACATCTTTTATAATATTATGTTTTAATAATAAAGCTCATAAATTATTAGTAAATGGATTTTCTTTGTTATGTAATTGAGCTTTTCAAAATACATATTTTTTATTATAATTCACAGTTATATAAGCTTTACTTTTACCATTAGAAAATACAAATGCAACTTTATAATCCTTAGGTATTACTTCTTCAATACTTATTTTCTCTTCCACATTTTCTAACTCATAATTATAACTTTTAACAACAGTTCAAATTTTATTAATATATTCATTTATAAATTCATCTTCAATTAAAAATTTACTTGAAAAATCTTCATAATTTCAGTACTCTAATAGATTATCATTATTTAAAATATATACTTTTGATTTTCATCTAGTAATTCATGTATATAAATAATTAAAAAATCCTTTACTTATTTTAGCTCAAATTCATTGACTTTCACTATAATCATTAATATTCAAAAATATATTTTGCCATTCACTTCATTGGGATTTATGACAAGTAATAGCAAATCAATATTTAATTTCTAATGAATTTAGATACCTATCTTCCTTCATTACTATTTTTAAAAATTCTTTATTTTCTTCATCTATATTATCTATATTTTTATAGTATTTTGTTTTTCATCATTTAGTCGTTATTTTCCATATTCAATTAGGATTATTTTTCTCACTATATATAGTCCTATTCATAAATTCAGAAAACAAATATTTTCACAATGTAATATCTTCTCAACTTCAATTATCAATATCTATTGAATTTAATAATATTTTAACCTGAAAATATTTTTCTTTTCCAAAATCTCTTTTAATTGTTACATCTAAAAACTTTAAATCATTTTTAATTTTATTTACAAATATATCTTTTTTAATTTCTATATTTCAATGTACATTAACAACTTCAACAATTTCTCAATTCAAGAACTGTTCATCTCAAACAAATGTATTTTTTGAAATCATAATTTTATCTCAAATTTCAATAGGTTTATTAAAGTGATTTATTTCTTTTCTAATTACATTATTATATTCATATATTTTTTTATTTGTATATGAAATAATTATTGAATTATCAATATTTTTTCAATATATATTTAAAAATTCTTTTTCATTATTTAGCAAGATAACATCATTATTTCATTTTAAAAATGGAATTTTATAATTATCATTTTTTATATCAGTTCTTACTTTAACAGACATATCTAAAATTCAACTTTCTCACTTTTGTCTTTTTACTTCTGTTAATTCAGCTTCATCACATTTAACTTCAAATTTTTCCTCTAAAAAATTTTTATCTAATGCTCTTGATTGATCATTAACTGGAGGTAATTGATAAATATCTCATACAAAAATAATTTTAGTATTTTTTGATTTTTTAGATGAAAAAATATCTTTTAATAAACTACCAGTTCAAAAGTTTAATATATTTTTTTGATACTCATCATTATCTAATTGATTTTTATAGTTTATAAGTGAACTTTCATCAATTATATATACATATTCATCTAATAAATCAACTTTTTGAAAATAGTTTACATCTTTATTTCATTTATCTAAACTATCATTTATTTCATATAATACTGAATATATTGTTCAATATGTATCTGGATTAGTTATATTTAGTTTATCTTTTAATACATAAGTAGCCTTTCAAGTAGGTGCTCAAAAGAAGAAATTTACATTATTTTCAACAAAATAATTTTTTAACTCCTTTAGTAAAGTTGTTTTACCTGTTCAAGCAGCTCATTTTAAAATAAATACATCACTTTCACTATTTAAAAAATCTACTATTTTATTATAAGCTTCATATTGATCAGTATATAACTTTCAAATTTTCTCTAGATTTTGTTCGTTATCATTGCATTCTTCATCTTCTACATTTAATTCTTTTTCAATTGATATTTCTTTTATTCATTCTTTTTGTTTATTATCTCTTACTTCCTTATATCTATTTCTTAAACTAGTTTCGTCGTTTGAAATTTCTTCTCAATTAATAAAATGACATTCATGATGACATGATTCACAAAGACTAACCAAATCAGTTTCTAATATTTTTCACAACCTTTCATAAGATAAATGATGAACTGTTGTTGCTGGTACTCAACAACATTCACAATTAAAATTATCTTCTATTTTTTTTGCTTTTATTGCCTTCCATTCATATGAATTAAGATAATCATTATATTCATTACTTGTATCTAACATATTTTATGTATTAATAAATATTATTTTAGACCTCTTTTCACTAAAGCTCTATTGTAATTTCTTTCATAATTTGATATTTGTTTTTTTATTTTAACAGAAATTTTATACTCTTTTTCAAGTTCATACATTATTTTATATGCCTGCTTCATATATCAATAAAAATTTGCATATTTATTTCATTTTCATAAACATCATGAATGAGTAAATCTTTTATTTAATTTTTTAAAATCGTTTTTTAACTCTTGTTTTGTTTTTATTATAATATTAGCATTAAACACCAAGGAAGATTTTAATCTTTTTGCATTACTTAAATAATAATTTTCTCTATATTTATCTAAACTATAATTCATTTTTTTATAATGCTTAGAAATAGTTCTATCTCTAACCAAAATACTTTTTCAATCGAATGAAAATCATAAATAATTTAATAATTTAGTATTTTTATCTTTTTCAAATCTGTTTTTATCAGTTTTATCTATCGTCCCGTTTCAAATCCGACCACTTTTAGTAGAATCTATAAAATCATA
>CAYFPB010000045.1:0-9954 GCA_964344895.1 uncultured Candidatus Peribacteria bacterium
AAAAAAGTTTGACTTTTATTGCAAAGTAATTATATTTACATTAAAATATATTGTCCATTAGAAAATTATATTTACTATAAAAAATAAAAATGACTACTAATACTTTAACAAATAAAAAGCTATCACAATCTTTTGCCGAGGTACTTAGTTCTCTTTCTGAAAGAGAGCAAGTTGTACTGCAAAGGAGAGTTTGAGTAGACTGAGAAAAAGAAACATTGCAGAGTATTGGTAATTCTTTTTCGCCAGCTATTACCAGAGAAAGAGTAAGACAAATAGAAGACAGTTGAATTAAAAAAATATGAAAAGTTGTAACTAGATCAGATTTAATAAGTATACAACAAATAGCACACAAATATTTAAATCTACATTGAGGTATTATTTCAAAAGAAAAACTTGTAAATATCTTAATAAAAGATTTAGAACTAGAATCAAATATAAACACTTGAATTATTGATATTATAATCCAAGCAGATAAATCAATAACAAAGTCTAAACAAAAGTTTGGTTGTAAAATATACTATACACTAGAAAATGTTAATAAGAAAGATGTTGATCTTATTCATAAAGAAGCATTAAAAGTTCTTAAAAAGAAAAAGACTGTAATGAAAAAAACAGCTCTTTATGAAACAGTAATTGGAAACTTAAATGCAAAACAAAAATTTTCTTTATCATTTATAGATACTGTTCTAGACTTCTTTGATGATATAGTATTTTGAGAAGAAAATCTTATCTGACTTGAAAAATGGAAAATACTTAATCCAAAAACACTTAAAGATAAAGCAATATATGTATTAAAAAAAGAAAAGGTCCCTATGCACTTTGTAGATGTTACAAATAAAGTGACAGATATGATAGGAAAACCTGTAAAAGTAAATACAATACATAATGAATTAATAAGAAATGAAGAGTTTGTATTAATTGGAAGATGAATATATGCATTAAAAGAATGGTGATTTGTTCCTGGAACAGTTCTTGATGTAATAGTAGAAATACTTAAAAAGAACTGAGAACCTATGAATACAGAAGATATTACAAAAGAAGTACTAAAAATAAGAAATGTAAAACACTCTACTATATATATGAACTTACAAAATAAAAAAGTAATAGAAAGAGTTTGAAGAAATTATTATGAATTAAAAAAAGACTAGTTTTTAACTAGTTTTTTTATTTGTTCTTTACAAAATAATATATTTTTTATAATGTAAATATATAAAAAGAAATATTTTAGTAAGAAACTTTTGAGACTTACTAGTTATTTAATCTAAGAACTTCAAATAAAGTTTTGTCTAAAGATATTTCTTTTTAATTTACAATTATAAATTAGATAAAAAATGAAAATATTTGTATATGATACAGAAACAACATGATTTATAAACAAGAAAGAAACAGACTTAAATAAACAACCAAAAATAGTACAATTTGCATGAATACTATGAGAACTAAATAATTGAGAATTTACAGAGTTAGAAAGAGTTGATATTTTAATAAACCCTAGAATACCTATTCCCTTCTGAGCATCTCAAGTTCACCACTTATATGATATAGATGTAAAAGATGCTCCATTTATAGAAAATAAAATTGATGAATTTTTATCATATATAAATGATTCTGATATAACCATATGACATAATATTGAATATGATGAAGATATGATTAAACTAGAACTAAGAAGACTAGAGCAAGAATATAAATACCAACCAAAACAAGTAGTATGTACAATGAAAACAACAGTTGATTATTGTGCTATACAATGAAACTGAGCAAGATTTAAATACCCTAAACTTTGAGAACTACATAAAAAACTTTTTTGAGAATACTTCATATGAGCACATGATGCCATGGTCGATGTAGAAGCAACTCTAAGATGTTTTGTAGAACTAGTAAAACAAGATGTAATAAAAGTAGAAGAAAAAAAAGAAGAAGTAATGAGTTTATTTTAAAAAATCCCCCTGCCTTACAGGCATCCCCCTTATTAAGGGGGAAAATATTAATAAGTAACATAATAAAACTATGTCTAATTTTTGAGATCTAATAAATATTGAAGAATTTGAAAAAAGAGAAAACTTTTCAGAAGAAAGATGAGATGTGTCTTTTTATTGTAAAGATTGTAAAAGTTTAGTTGAAACAGATAGACCAAATAGTAAATGATATACATTTGTGTGTAAAAAATGTAAGTGAAAAAATATAGCTATTTGAACAGAAGAATGACTAAAAAATAACTATAGAATAAAGTAGTTTTTAATAAAAAAATAAAAAAAGTTTTGACAAAGTGTATATAAAATATATACTCTCTATATATACATATAAAGTATATACTATTTTAAATAAATAACTCTATTATTATGAACAAACAAGAGGCTTTAAACAACGCACTATCAATGATAGAAAAACAATTTGGGAAATGATCTATAATGAAATTATGAGATGAAGATGCAAAAGTAAAAGTAGAAACTACATCATCATGATCACTATCATTAGATATGGCTTTATGAGGATGATATGCTAAATGAAGAATAGTTGAAATATATGGTCCTGAATCATCAGGTAAAACTACACTAACACTACATGCAATAGCAGAATGCCAAAAAGCATGAGGTACAGCAGCTTTTATAGATGCTGAACATGCCTTAGATCCAGAATATGCTAAAAAAATTTGAGTTAATATTGATGAACTATTAATATCTCAACCTGACTATGGAGAACAAGCATTAGAAATAACTGAAAAACTAGTTAACTCATGAGCAGTTGATTTAATAATAGTTGACTCTGTTGCTGCACTAACACCTAAAGCAGAAATAGAATGAGAAATGTGAGATTCACATATGTGATTACAAGCAAGACTTATGAGTCAAGCACTTAGAAAAATAACATGAGCAATAAACAAAACTGGTTGCAGCGTTATATTTATCAATCAAATCAGAATGAAAATCTGAGTTATGTTTGGTAGCCCAGAAACTACAACATGAGGTAATGCCCTAAAATTCTATGCTTCTCAAAGACTTGATATTAGAAGAAAAGCAAAAATAGAAAAATGAGTAGCTATGGAAAAAGAGGTTATGTGAAACACTACCCTAGTAAAAGTAATAAAAAACAAAATAGCTCCTCCATTCAAAGAAGCTATGTTTGATGTAATGTACAATGAAGGTATTTCAAAAGTATGAGAAATACTAGATATCTGAGCAAGCAGCTGAGTAATAAAAAAATCATGAGCGTTCTACTCTTACTGAGAAACAAAACTTGGACAAGGTAGAGAAAATGCAAAGACTTTCTTAAAAGAAAATGAAGAGTTAGCAAATGAAATTGAAGATGTAATTAAAAATAGTTTGTAAAAAAGACCTTAGTTTAGGTCTTTTTTCTTGCCTTTTATATATTTTTCTATATATTAAAGGCAATTTAAAAAAATAACAAGAAAATAAAATGAAAATTTCGTATAAAGTTTTACAAAAATATGTAGATGATTTAAAAACTGTTTGAGAGGTGGCTGAAGATTTAGTAATGCATACAGCTGAGGTAGAAGACATTATTTTGGAATGATCACATTTAGAAAAAGTATTTGTATGAGAAGTATTAACATGTGAAAAACATCCTGATTCAGAAAAACTAAACTGTACTACTGTTAAAGTACATGATGAAATACATCCTATAGTTTGTGGAGCTCATAATGTAGAAGCTGGAATAAAAGTACCAGTTGCAGTTTGTGGGGCTCAGCTTGCTCCTGACTTTGTTATCCAAAAAACAAAAATCAGATGAGAAACATCTCGTGGTATGATATGTAGTGAGGATGAGCTTTGATTAGTAGAAGAAAGACAAGAATGAATTATGCAATTACCTAGTGATGCTCCTCTAAATATATGTATGAGAGATTATTTAGGTAAAAATGATGCCATATTAGAAATAGATAACAAGGCTATTAACCATAGACCTGACTTATTTTCTCATATATGAATTATAAGAGAAGTACATGCTATAGATTGAAAAAGTTTTGATTTTGAATATGAAAACAGAGATTTTTCTAGTTTAAAAGATCTAGGTATAGAAAATCAAATACCAAATGAAGTAAAAAGATATATATGATTAAAAATAGAAAATGTAGCAAATACTGAAACTCCAGAATATATAAAACAAGTACTTGGTTCTGCAGAAGTAGCTTCAAAATGATTACTAATAGATATATCTAACTATTCCCTATACTTATACTGACAACCAACTCACTGTTTTGATGCAGATAAAATAAAATGAAATATTGTAATAAGATATGCTCAAGATTGAGAAAAATTTGTAGCACTAGATGACAAAGAACATGAACTAAAATCTAGTGATATAGTAATAGCAGATGAAGAAAAAGTATTAGCTTTGGGTTGAATTATTTGATGAAAAGATTCAGCTGTAACAGATGAAACAAAAAATATAATTGTGGAATGAGCTCATTTTGAACAAGCAACTATTAGACAAACATGAAAAAGACTATGAATAAGAACTGACTCTTTAAATGTATTTGAAAAAGATATAGTTACTGATATGCCTATTAGATGAGTAAGTCTTATAGCTACTGAATTAGAAAAAAATCTATGATGATTAAAAATAACTGAATTTAGTGATGTCTATCCTGAAAAACAAAAAATAATAACTATAGATTTTGATTTAAACTACATAAACAATATTATTTGAAAAAACTATGCTGAAAAAGAAGCTATTGGTATTTTAGAAAACCTATGAATAAAACATGACTCTTGAGTACTTCTAATACCATTCTGGAGAAAAGACTTAAACTTTAAATCTGATATAGCAGAAGAAATAGCAAGAATAGATTGATATGATAATATAGAATCAACAGTCCCAAGAATAAACCTGTGAGCTGTTATTCAAAACAAAATATACAAACTAAAAAATGATGCTAGAAATTACTTTACTAGTAAGTGATGGTATGATATGTATACATACTCTTTTGTAAATAAAGAGTTAATGGAAAAAACTCTATGATCAACTGAGAAGTTAGTACCAATGAAAAATGCTTTATCTGAAGAACTAACTCACCTAAGATGAAGCCTAATTCCAAATCTATTATTATCTCTTGAAAAAAACATAAGAGAATATGATAATATGAAATTATTTGAACTAGAAAAAGTATTTACTAGAAAAGATACAACAGTTAATGAATATTATAGCCTGGCTTGAGTAGAATTATCAAATGATAATATAGCATACTACAATATACAAAATACAATTTCTGATTTATTCAAAACTATATGAGTACAAAACTATATGTACAATATTTGTAATGAAGTACCAAACTATGCACATCCAGGTAGAACAGCATCTATAATAGTTAGATGACAAGAGGTTTGAACTATTTGAGAAATACATCCAAAAGTAGCAAAAAACTTTGATGTAAATTCTAGAATAGCTTACTTTGAAATAAATGCAGAAAAATTAGAAAATGCCCTATACTCTATTATCAAAGCAAAAGATGTTTCTTCTTTCCAAGAAAACAATTTTGATTTAAGTTTTGTAGTAGATAAAAAAACAAAAGCTAAAGATATATTCACCTCTATAGAAAAAACAAATCCAAATCTGATTACAAAAGTAGAATTAACTGATATCTATGAAGATGAAGACAAACTACCATGACAAAGAAGTTTAAGCTACAAAGTGTACATTCAATCAATGACTGAAACACTAGATGATAAGATAAAAAATGAACTGATTTCTGAGATAGTAAAAAAAGTAGAAAAAAAATGATGAAGCCTAAGATAGGTTTCGTCATTTTTTTTGTAAAAAAAACTTGACTAATAACCTATTTTTCATATAATCACCGCACGAAGAGAATTAGATCTAAGTAACCCAATCCTCAAATATGGTTATTTGATCACAATTATTTTGATATTTTAATATAAGATTTTATGCCAATAATAGCGTCTGCAAAAAAACAATTAAGACAAAATCATAAAAATAAAGCTAGAAATGATCATTTTAGAGCTTTATACAGAGAAGCAAGACTTGCTTTTGAAAAAGCTATAAAAGATAAAGATTCTAAAGCTGCAAAAGCTATCTTATTAAACACTAAAGATAAAGATGGTAAAACTACAAAAGCTTGATTACAAGCAATAGTTGATAAATTAGTAAAAAAGAATATAATACATAAAAATAATGGATCTAGAAAAAAAGCTAGATTTGTTAAAATGATAAAAGCAATATCTTAATATGTAACATTATAAAAATTGAAAGATAAAAAAAGAATATTAAATGATGACATAAGGGCTAGGCAAGTACAGGTTATCACTGATGATGGTGAAAACCTAGGTGAAATGACTCTAAATGAGGCCAAAACTATGGCTAAAGAACAAGAGTTAGACCTAATGGAGATATGAAGAAACTGAAATGTTACTATTGTAAAAATTCTTGATTACTGAAAGTTTTTATACAGACAGAAAAAACAAGAGCAAAAACAAAAGCAAAAATGAAAGACTCCTGATTTAAAAACAATTAGAATCACTTTTAAAATTTGAGATCATGACTTAGCAATAAGAAAAAAACAAGCTGAAAAGTTTGCTGCTAACTGACATCCATTAAAAGTAAGCCTAATGTTAAGATGAAGAGAAAATCATTATGCAGATCTTGCCTATGACAAGATAAATAGTTTTGTTGAAAGTTTATCTGAATTATATAAACTGGACTGACAAGTTAAAAGGAGCTGAAGTAATTTTTCAGCTATGCTAAAAATAATTAAATAACTATAATATTATGACTTTAAAAACAAGAAGTTGAGTTAAAAAAAGAGTTAAAGTTACTGGTAAAGGTAAATTTAAACTTGCTAAAGCTTGGAAAAGACACTTATTAAGTGATAAAACTAAAAAAGCTAAAGGTAGAAATAAATATGGTTTAGTTGTTTCTGCTGCTGAAACTAAAAAAATTAAACAACAATTACCACATGTTTAATAATTAAATCCCTCCCTCCCCTAAAAAGGAAAAAGTGAGGAAAAATATATTATATAACTAATAAACTAAAAAAAGATGGTTAGAGTAAAAAGAGGTCTAATGACTAGAAAAAGACATAAAAGTTTACTAAAAGCTACTAAAGGATATAGAATGCTTAACTCTAAAGTTTTCTCAAGAGCTAAAAATGCTTGGATGAAAGCTGGTACTAATGCATTCATTGGTAGAAAAAGAAAAAAAAGAGATTTTAGAAGACTTTGGACAGTAAGAATTAATATTGCTGCAAGAGAAAATGGTATGAGTTATTCTAAATTTATTAATGCTTTATATACTAAAAAAGTTAATCTTAATAGAAAAGTATTATCAAACTTAGCAATCTCAAATCCTACAGTATTTTCTAATATTGTTAAATTCGTAAAATAAGAATTAGTTCTTTACTAGTTCTTTTTTTTGGGCCTATTTTTAATATTTAATGTTATTTACAATGAATAATACTCAAGAAATAATTATATGACAAAGTAAAAGATGAGCATGACTTACATGTTTATACAGTACTTCAGATCAAGTAGCAGACTTAATTTCACCTAAAGTAATCCATGTATCTAATGAAGAATTAGATAAAATAAAAAAAGGTAATATTGATACAGTTAACATGATTTTGAAAAAACTTTATAATAACAAATAATATTAACTAAAAAAAACTTTACAAATAAAGTTTTTTGTATATAATCCTCCCACCTGAAAAGGAAGTCTGTACTTTGTATAAAGCAAAGTAGGACGCTACTACCTTTTATTTTTTAAAAAATTATATTATGGCAAGAGGTAAAAAATATAGAAAAGCTGTAGAATTACTTAATTCTGAAATGGCTTACTGAGTAAAAGAAGCTGTAGAATTACTTGAAAAAACTAATACAGTAAAATTTGATCCTAGTGTTGAAGTTCACTTTAACTTAAACCTAGACACTAAACATGCAGATCAAATAATTAGAACAACTATTAGCCTACCTAATGGTTCTGGTAAAACAGCTAAAATTTGTGCTTTCACTGATGAAAATGCAGATGAATTAAAAAAAGCTGGAGCTACTATAGCTTGAGGTGAAGAATTAGTTGATGATATTGAAAAAGGTAATGTAAAATTAGACTTTGATGTTTGTGTTGCATCTCCTACTATGATGAGACACTTAGGTAAAATTGCAAGAGTTTTAGGTCCAAAAGGTTTAATGCCTAATCCTAAAACAGGAACAGTTACTCCTGATTTAGCATCTGCTATTAAAGAAATTGCTGGATGAAAATTTGAATTCAAAACAGATAAACAAGGTAATGTTCACTCTATTTTCGGTAAACTATCATTTGGTGCTGAAAAATTAGAAGCTAACTTAGAACACTTCTTAAAAACTATAAATGATGTAAAACCAAGCTGATCTAAAGGTAAATATATTAACTCTGTTTACATTTGTAATGCTATGGGACCATCTATAAAAATACAAACTGAAGAAAATCAAGAAAAGTAAAAAAAAGAGATTTTATAAAATCTCTTTTTTTTGTGAACAGTCTATTTTATCTAAAGTATTAATTTTTAATAAGCTATTAAATCATGTCTGCAATGAACCAAAAAAGTTTGTTGTTAAACATGTTTCATGATTGGTACACATAATCCCCTTTGTACAATCACTAATTCATAGATCTTCTCACACAGAAAATAAAATATCATAAATTGATATTTTATTCTTTTCTTTTCAGAGCATCACTCATCAGTTTCTTCATTTAATTGTTTTTAATACTCATGATTTTTCTAGATCAGCTATAATTCTTCTTAATAGTGATTCAGATATTTTTTGAGTTTTTGCTATATTAGAAACTGTATATACTTCTTTAGTCTGAGAAACATAAAAAACAGCCTTTAATGCATACACTCATTTTTTTGATATCTTTAACATAGTATTTAATTAGGTATTACATCCTCAAACTCATCAGCTATTCAATCATTTAAATATTTATGAATAGCATTTCTAGTTGTTAATAAAGCTAAAACAGAAGCTTTTTGTCTTCTATTACTTACTTCATCTTCTATTAGCTCTACTATATAGTTATAATCTAGTTTTAGTACTTCTTTAATATCCATCCCTATTATACTTTCTCCATATATAGATCAACAAGCTGTTGTTATAATAGCTGTATCCCCTGTAAAACTCCAGTCCTTTATCTGATTATCCTCTATTTTTAAATAAATAATTAAATCATCTCAACATATTTCATTTTCTTCATGATGTTTTACATCTGAATCTTTCATCTCAAATTTGTTAAATGGATTTTTACTATAGTGGATTATTGTTTCATTATACATATATTTTTCTTAAATTACTAATTCTAATAACTCATAAAAATAAATATATTTAAACAAACTTTGTTTCAATCTCTTATATTAAATAACTAGTTAGGTGAAAAAAGTTTTTATTAAAATATTTATTTTTATTTTGTATTATTTATATACTATATATCTAACACTTATTCTTACTTTTACATTCTTTTTTTACTTCAATAATACTTAGAGTAAATATTGTAATAATTATTGCTGTACACATTAAACATACAGGGCAAAATGCTCATATATTAAATGTTTCTTGGTATATAATATAACCATTAAACATCATTCAACCAGCTCACATTAAAGCAAGTATTTTAAAATGCTTTGTTATTTTTCCAAATAATCCAAGAAGTGTTGTAATTAGTATTATTGGGTATACAACTAAAGCTATTACAGGAAATGGTATTCAAAAGAATTTAGTTAAATCACTTTCTAGTACTCTTGAACAAGACATTGTATCATTTATATCGCATGCTCATGATCCTACCATTGTATTTACTCAAAATATAAAGTCATAACTCAAGTAAAAAGCATTCATTATACCCAAAATAGCTAATACTACTATTACTTTTAATTTTGTATTTATTGTCATATTTTTTTATTTAATTGTAAGTATTATTAGTATATTAATTTTATAAGAAATTACAAGAAAATTA
>CAYFPB010000046.1:0-9884 GCA_964344895.1 uncultured Candidatus Peribacteria bacterium
GTTTTTTTTTGACTTTTTAAATAAAATTATTAAATTAATAATTGCTATTTAAGCAATAAGAATTAAGAGGAGCAAGAAATTGAGTCGAGTAAAAGCAATAATGAAGATCCTGTTGGGGGCTTTTCCTACTAAAGAGGATATGCTTTCTTTTAGGGAAAGAAATGAGAAGTGTAAAAAATGTGATGAGAAGTGCGGTGAGGAAGGTGGTGATGGTAAGCCTATTATGTTTCAGTGTGTGACTGATCATGGTATTTGTGCTTGCTAGCTATCAGAGGTAAAACCCCAGGCAAATTGCCTGGGGTTTCTTTATTTTATAGGATAATAATTTCTAGTTTTTACTATTTTCCAATTTGGATCATCTTGTTTTAATAACTCAAGTACTCATTTAAAGTGAAGTAGTCAGTATGTTATGTATATCTTATCATATTCTGAATCAACTATACCTTTAGATAATACTTCATTTCTTTTATCAAGAATTACTTTAAATAATTCTTTATTACCAAAAGTATCTTTTAAAAATCCTTGAGTACCATCACTTGCTACTATAAAGTTTAGAATAGATTGATTAATATAAACTAGTACTTTTAGTTCTCTCTCATTTAACTCAGATAGTGTTTCCATTAAATCAGAAGCTACATCAATAGGTTCTCATTCATCTTCAGGTCTATTTGGACTACTATCATATAGTTCTACTATAGTATCTATATCTAAGTCTACATTAAAATCAAGATCATTTTCTAGTCACATAAATTGTCTTTGGTCTTGGAATACAACTCAATATAGTTTAGAAAAATGTTTATAAAGGTGTTCATCAAACTTTACTCACATAGCTTTATTAAATTTTTCCATATTTTCCTCACTTCAAGCTCATACTCATTCATAAAAATATACTCATCCTTCTTTTTTGAATTCTTTTAGATTATTTGCTACATTGTCATAAAAATCTTGAGCTCATATATGTATCATTCATTGAAACACAACAGTTTTTTCTCAATTACTCAATGTATATTCTGGCATAGGAGCAGGGTATACTTCATTTGAAAGATAAGCAAGTCATCATAAACTAGCTACAAGTACTACTAAAAAGATACTAATTCTATATAAAAAGTAATTTGTAAAATCTACAAAACTCATCATTTCTCTTTGTTTATATCTTTTCCATAAATAATAAAAAAGAAAGAATATTAAAGTATATGTTATTAAAGCTAGAATGTATTCTAGTATTCAAGATAATCAACTTAGATAAAACATTATAGCTCAGAAAATAGCTAAGATAATGTATGCTATTATATTTTTTGTATTCATTTATTAGGAGTTATTTTATAAAATTAAAGATATTTTATTTATTTTTTGATTTTTTGGAAATTATTTTTATACTATTTATAACTATTTTAAAAATAACACTTTATTATGAGATACATAACAGCTATTCTAAGCCTATTTATTATATTTTTCTCTTTTTTCTGACAAACAGAATCATTTATGGATAATTGATCTACAAAAATTCCTTATTGTAAAAATGGATCAGATTGTTGATTAAAAGGATGAATGGATGCTATAACTGATATTGATGACTTAGAAACAGATAAAAAAGCATCAGAGTTTGTACAAGATATAACTGTTTATATACTTTGATTTATATATTTGATATCTGTACTTCTTATTATATATGCATGATTTAATTTACTTACATGAGTGTGAGATGAAGAAAAAGCCAAAGAGTCAAAAAAGATGATTAGCTATGTACTTATATGAATATTAATAATATTTCTTGCTTGACCAATAGTTGAATTTATTATGAATATGTTAAATGTTGGATAAATGGAATTTTAAAAAACAGACCTAGACAAAGGTCTGTTTTTATTATTAATAAATAAAACTTGACAAAATGCAAAAAATAGTTATATTTGCAATGTATAATTTTTAACATTTAAAAAATATGTCTGAAGATAGAATCGTTATAAAAAGATCTGTAAGTAGATCTAGTATAGTGTTTTTAGCAGTAGTTTTACTGTTAACATTTGGGCTATATCTTTACAATACACACTTAGAAAGACAAATAGTAGATGTAAAGGGAAATATAGTAAAAGTAGAATCTGAAATATCTGATTTGAATAAAGATAGTAAGATTCAAATATATACTTTATTACAATTGAATAAGGAAGTGATAAGTACTTATGAGAAAAATAATAAAGTAGTATCTTTTATAGAGCATTTAGATAATGTAAAATCAAAATACTCTTTAGGTTTTGAGTGATTTAACCTATCAAAAGAAGAACTAGTTACAAGTATAGAAGTGAAATCTGATAAAGAAAAACAAGCATACTTAAAAACAAGAGACTTTATAAAAAATTATAGAAAGGATAGTAGCTCATTATTTGATTTAGATCCAATAAGTCTAGTTGAATGAATGAATACAATGAAATACAAAGTAAAATTTAATATTAAATAAAAAATTATGACAATAAGTACTAAAAGTAATAAATTTGTATCTTATCTAGTTCTCTTAATTGCACTATTTGTTTTAATATTAGTTACAAAAGATCAAATAGCAAATATGCAAGAAAACCTAGATTTAAAAGAACAAAATAACAAAATATTAATAGAAAAGAAAAAAGAATTAGAAAGCTTAAATGCTGTAAAATACTCGTTAGTAGATAATTCTTTAGAAGTAGATAAATATGCTATAGAAATAAAAGAAGATGAAGTAATAGATTATCTATATTCTTATATATCTGGATTAAATAAAGATGGAGTTAATGCAACTGTAAAAAGTATATCTATACCAGAAGCAAAAGAAACAGAAATAGGATTTAAACAAACAATTATTGAATTAAACCTAGATGTGAAAAATGAAGAAAAATTAAAAGAAATATTAGCTTTTTTAACAAGCAAAAATTCTAAATATAAATTTTTCTTAGAATCTCTATCATTTCCTTATGGAGAAGATAAACAAAACTTTAGTGTATCTATACCTTTAAGATTATTACACAAATAATAAAAAATTATGGAAAATAAAGAACAATTAGAAGATAATAATATAATCATCTTTAAAAGTGTATCTACTGTAGATAAGTACAATTTTTATGAGTATTTATCAGTAATGATAGAATGATGAATATCTATAACAAAAGCATTAGAATCAGTAGAATCAAAAATAGCAAGCCCTTATTTTAAAAAACAAATAAGACTACTATTAGTATTTTTAAAAAGTTGAGATCTATTATCTAAAGCAATGAAAAAAATACCAGATGTATTTACAAAGCTAGAAGTATCAATTATAGAAGCTTGAGAATCATCAGGTAACTTAAGCTTATCACTATTAAAACTAAGTGATAACTTGAGAAAAAAACATGAACTAAGAAGTAAAATAAAATCAGTATTAACATACCCAACAATTATTATAATATTTTTATTTTTAGCATTATTTGTTGTATTAACATATGTAGTACCTGAAATAAAACAATTATTTGATACTTCAGAGTGAGTTGAGCTGCCTTTATCTACACAAATACTAGTATGACTATCTGATTTTGTAGTAAATAATACTTGATTATTATTTCTAGGTCTTGCTACAATTATAGTATTTGTGATCTGATTTATAAGTACAGAAAAATGAAGAGAAAGTTATGAAGAATTTGTTTTTGGATTACCAATAGTATGAAGACTATATAAAAACTATATTTTAGCAAATATAGCATCAGGAATATCTGATTTAATTTGATCATGAGTATGAGTAATAAAAACTCTAAGTTTAGTTTGAAAATCTACAAACAGTATAATATATGAAACAATGTTTAATAGAGTTATACAAAGAGTAATGGATTGAGAACAAGTAGTAAAATCAATTGAAACAGTAGATGAAGAAAAAGATTATTTTCCTTCAGATTATACACAAATGTTATCAGTATGAGAAAAAACAGCATCTTTTGATACAATAGGTACAAAACTATCTAAACAATATCATAAAGAAGTAGAATACTCTCTTAGTAGTTTAACAAAATTTATAGAACCAGTAGCTATAGGTATAGCATGAGTGTTTGTACTATGATTTGCTTACTCAATTATATGAGCAATATTAAAAATAACACAAACAGTTTGATAGTTAATAGAATTAACAATGAAAAATTATAATAATAATTTCTCCCCTGATAAGGGGAGATGCCTGAAAGGCAGAGGGGTTCAGGCATTTACTTTAATAGAATTGATGATATCTATATTAATCATTGTTTTATTGTCATTAGTAGCTTATGCTCCTTATAGCTTCTACCAAAAAAAAGCTAGTTTAAAAGTATCAGTAAAACAAGTATCTCAATTATTATCTGACTCAAAAAGTAAAGCAGTATCATGAATGATAGGGACAGATAAAAATGTTTCAATTTGAGTTTATTTAGAAAAGGGAACAAATGTAGTAAAAGTATTTTCTTATCCTTATGATATAAATACTTTGGATATCACAAATATAGAGAATTCAAATACAAAATTAGTTAAAGAATTAAAGCTAAAAGAAAAAATAGTGATAGATAATTTATCAGGAAATAATAATTTATTATTTTTCTTTGAAGCAGTTAGCTGAGATTTAAAATATTATACATTTAATTCAGGGCTTAAAACTGAATTAAACCTCGAAAAAATCAACTTAAGAGTTGCATACCAAGGAGTAAATAGTGATAGTTTAAAAAAGAGTATAGAGTATTATACCAAGACAAATGTAGTTTTTTATTAATAAAATTATGAAAAAATTAAGTACCAAAAAAGCATATTCCATTATAGAAATAATTATAGCTATATTTATATTTTCATTAGGTATAGTAAGTGTTTATTCTGTAATAATATCTACTTTAAAATTAAATGATTATAATAAAAACTATATTATAGCTTCAGCATTAGCTTCTGAACAAATAGAGTTAGTAAGAAATATTAGAGATACTAATTATAAACAAATTAAAAAATACAATTTAATAAATCCAAATAGTTCAGATTTTACTAATATATTTGAATTAGAACATAAATATAAAATAGAAAACTCATATTCAACCATATCATCATTTCCAGTAAAAGTAGAAGATATAACAGATGGTTTTGAAGAATGAGATAATAAGATAAATTCAATATCAATGCAGTCATACAGATTGTGTTTAGATTCTGAAAACAGATATACATATGATTGTAGTGGAACAAATAAAAAAACTAATTTTTATAAGTATATAAGTATAGAAAAATTAGATTGAGAAACAGATGCATTTATGCTTAGGTCAAAAGTAATATGGACTATCAGATGATACAAAGAATTTGAAACAAAAACAATAATAGCAGACTTTAAAAGACTTTAATTTAGTGAATAATTAATAGAGAATAATGAAAAATTATAACAATAATTTCTCCCCTGCTAGGGGGAGATGCCTGAAAGGCAGAGGGGGGCTTTGATTCACCCTAGTAGAGGTGATTGTCTCAATCACCATATTTTCTATTATTATAGTTTCAATTATTGGAATATATATAACAAGTCATGATGTATCAGTTAGATCTGAGATAAATAGAATAATGCAAGAAAATATAAAGAATGTAGTAACAACAATATCAGAAGATGTAAGAAATAATGGTATAGCATGAGTATCAAGTGATGCTTTAGATACATGTGATATAGAAACATGATCAAGCTATTATAAATCTTGAGACAAACTATGTACAAAATCTTTTAATAAATACTACTTAGCTAAAAAGAATGATATATTAAATCAATATATTAGAGTAAAACCAGAAGAATGCAGTTCAATAAATGATCATTGCTATATAGTATCAAAAGATAATACACCATTAACAAATGATCAAGTATCAGTTAAAAACCTAAGTTTTAATGTATCAAATCAAGGAATTCCAAAAGTAACTATAAATCTAGAAATAGTACCAAATATGAAACTTTGAATAAATAGGGAATTAATAAAAGATAATAAAATAATTTTACAAACAACAGTAAGTCAGAGACCATTTTAATATAATAAAAAGTTTATGAAAAATATAAAAAGAAATAAATGATGATATGTAGTTGTAGTAGTGCTATTAATAATATGAGTATTAATAGTATTAGTTGCTGGTATCTATAATCTTATATTAAATGAGCTTAATTCAAATAAACAAATTTGAAATTATATAAAAACTTTAAATGCTGCAGAGTGATCAAAGGAATTAGCTTTATTAAAAATAAAACAAAATGGTTATGGATATTATAAATATGTAACTCATGATGTAAATGAGGACTCTATAATTTTTTCTGAAACACCTATAGATACTTCAGGTTTTAATAATAATAAAGAAGTATTGATATCATATGATATTTGATCAAAAACAAATAATTATAACTGATTTTTAGCCCCCTTATGATATGATATAGTACCACTGTTTTACACAGATGATAACTGAGAATATAAGCTGTCTGAGATTGATTTAACTTTGTTATCATGAAATGGTTCAGATTTAGTATGGAATATTATATGAAAAAATGATTGAATATCTTGAACTAGTGTATTAAATGAGTGAGAATGAAAAACAAATTCTTTAAATTGATTTCAATATAACAAACAAAATATAAAAGAATTTTTAAATAATTCGGATTTAAATTATCTTGTATTATTTAATACTTCAAAAGTAACAAATATAGAATATAATTTAAAATCAGTAGATAATTCTGAGTATTTTTCAAAACCAGAAACAGAGATTATTTCAAGTGCTCAGATATGAGAATTTAAACAAAATATAAGAACAAAACTTGATAATACAGAGTTTTTACACATGTTAAAGTACTCAATTTATAGTAATTAAAAAAATGGCTTAAAATAGCTAAAAAATATTTATATTTTTTAGCTATTTTTT
Organism: uncultured Candidatus Peribacteria bacterium; assembly: GCA_964344895.1. Taxonomy (GTDB): domain Bacteria; phylum Patescibacteriota; class Gracilibacteria; order BD1-5; family UBA6164; genus UBA6164. The sequence goes on from CAYFPB010000046.1 coordinate 6,871, forward strand.
TGTGTAATTAGCTTAGTTAAAGTAAAAAAGTCAAAAAAAGATTTGCAAAATAAAATTTTGTTGTTATCATGATGATGTTTTTTATTTATTAATAATTTTATATTATGAAAAAACAAGATTTTATTAGAGCAGTTGCTGCAGCTGCTGGTTTAAGCCAAGATGCAGTATCTAAAGCATTAACTGCTATGATTGATACAGTTACTTCTGAATTAAAAGATGGAAGTGAAGTAAATATTACAGGTTTTGGATCTTTTAAAGTTTCTTCAAGAGCAGCTAGAAAAGGTGTTAACCCAAGAACTGGTGAATCGATTAATATTCCTGCTATGAATTCTCCTGTTTTTAGAGCAGGTAAAACTCTTAAAGAAGCAGTTAGATAATAATATTAATTATTAATTTTATAAAAAAAGGCATTTTAGTAGAATTACTAGGTGTCTTTTTTTGATTTTTTAAAAATTTTGTGTTATACTCTTAGTACTAGTATATATTAGATATTTATGAAGACGATAAGTATTAAAAAACTACATAACAAAAAGGATATAGAGTCTTTTATATTAAAAAATATTGAAGAAAACTGTATTAACATAGAACTTGAGTATAAGTCTGACTTTAAAAATGCAAAGATTTTAAGGTCTTTTATGGAGGTTTTTTGTGAAATGCATAACTTTTCTCAAAAGGAAGTATCAAAACTTGTACTTGTAATCGATGAATTAAATAATAATGCTATAGAGTATTGAAGTGAGCATTGATGATTAAATAAAATGAGAATAAAATGTAGTAAATCTGTTGAATGAGTGGAATTAAATATAGAGGTAGAGGATACTTGAAAATGAAAAAAAAGTAAAACTGCTTTAGAAATGGAAACACTAAGAGCACATAGACTAAAAAAATGATATAAAAACCATGATTCTATTAGATGAAGATGATTATTCTTGATTATAATAAGGGCTGTTGAAAGACTTTATTTTAAAAATTCTAAAAACTGAGGTTTAATTGTTTGAATCAAAAAAACTATATAAATATTATTAACCCATCCGCCTTTCAGGCACCTTCCCTTAATCCTAAGGGAAGGAAAGAAGGAATATTATTTATATAGTTTTTTTAAATTGTTTAGACATTGTTTTTCTTTCTCTTTTTCAATATGGAACTTTTCATCATCTTTAGAACAATAAAATACTTTTCAGTCTATTCTTAAATCAATGTAAATAGGAGTAGTTTTCTTTAAAGTATCTTTACTAAAGACTATAAGCTTATTTATTTGTTCATCAAATCATCAATCTAGATCAAAAATAAGTATAGTATTTTTATCTGTTTTTACATGAAATTCTCTTTCAACAACATAATACTTAAATTCTTTTAATTTTATTTTAGGTAAATCACTTTCCAAATTTTCAATTATAGATAGTATTTTTGTTATATACTCTGTTTCTAAATATTTTTTATAATCAAGAAATTGATTATTAGTTACTTCATTATGTATTTCAAGTTTTTTCAAGCTTTTAGAATGTGCTTTAGGTATTAATACACCATTTTGTGTTAGTATAAATGATTTATTATTCACATCTGTATTAAATACTTCTTTAAAAGACTCTATTTTTATTTTTATAGTATTGGGTAGTACTATATTTGTTTTAACCATTTTAATATTATGTTGATAATCTTTTAAGCTATTTATTATTTTACTTTTTTTAATAGAAAATATTGATTTTCATCTATAACTATCAACTGATTTATATGAAATAATCATATTTGTAATATCATCTTGTTTAATTATTTCAATGTTTTTTATTTTAAATACTGGTCAAAATACTATGTATAGACTTAAGCTAATAAATATAAAAGTTAAAAGTAGGTAGTAGCTTGATTTATTGTTTCAAAAAAATTTTAGTTTTTCAAGACTTTTATTTTTTATAGAGAAGTGTACTCTTTTTTTTATAAAAGTAGTTTGTTTAGCTCAGGCAAAAATTACTTTTTGCCTTTTTCTTTTTTTCCCAAAGGAAAAAAATCTTTTTATTTTGTTTAGGTTCATTAATTATTATTAAGATATATTTTTTGTTTCTTGCATTATCTTTGTATATACCTCATGACTTTTTTCTCAAGAATCATCATATCTAAATCTTATTCTAGGTAGTTTTCTCAAGCTTAAAGACTTGTTTAACCTAGATTGTATGTCTTTATTGTGTTTTGCAAGTGTTTTTGCTAAAATATCTGAATTTTTAAAACTACTTACAAATATATCTAAGTAAGATAAATCACTACTTACTTTTACTCAAGTTACTGTTATTATTCAAAAAACTAGTTCAGAGTCTTCTATCTCTTCAAATATAAAGTTTGTTACTAACTCTTTAGCTACTCTTTCAAGTTTTTTTATTCTTTGCTTATCCATTTTATTCAATTTAAAAATAAACCCCTCCTAGCCTCCCCTTGTCAAGGGAGGAACCAATAATATATTAATATAATATAAAAAAAAATAGTTTTGACAAATAAAAAAATATAAATATAATCCCTCCACTTTATAATTAATTCCAAATGGGGAGATAGAAACTATGATATATGCAGTTAAAAATGAATGAGAAACTAATGAAAAACTTATTTTAAGATATAAAAAAATGTTTTTCCAATCAAGAATTACGAATAAAATTAGAACAGAAAGATATGCAGTAGGAAAACCTACAAAGAAAAAACTTAGAGAAAAAGCTATAGTTAGAGAACACTACAGAATGTTAAATAACAAAGTTTACTTTTAAGTAGAAAAAAAGAACCATGAAAATGGTTCTTTTTTTGTTTTTTAAAATACTAATACTTTCTATTGCAATTCCTAAAAAAATATATATATTAAAGAGTAATAAAAGTAACCCCTCCGCCTTTCAGGCACCTCCCCTTAAGTCTAAGGGAAGGAAAAAAGGAAAAATTTAGAGTCTGTAAAAAATTTTGTGTATCTGGAAAAATAGCTACTATAAAAAATGGCATAATCTCAAAAAGAGTGGAGTAGGTTAAAATTTATCCAAAAATCTTAA